>JALRCC010000054.1 GCA_023257495.1 Rugosibacter sp.
TCGGGTTTCTCATGGCGGATACAGAGCGCGCAGCGGGCAGCACGATTGCCACGCAAGACCTGGTGCATCCTCGCGTTGAGTGTGAAATCGCCTTTTTCACCAAAGCCGAATTGCGCGGCCCCCAATGCACGGCAGAACAAGTATTGGCAGCAACAGACTATGTGGTTCCGGCGCTTGAAATCATTGATTCGCGTTTTTCCGGATTCAAGTTTGATCTGCCCAGTGTGATCGCGGACAATGGCTCAAGCGCCCGGTTCGTACCTGACACGAACCGGTACGCGGCTGATGCATTTGACTTGTGTGCGATTCATGTATCGCTTGAAAAAAACGGTGAGCTGGTGGCCACCGGTATTTCGAATGCTGTTCTGGGAAACCCGGCGATCGCCATTGCCATGCTCGTCAATTTGCTTGCCGAGCAGGGCGAAACCCTGCCCGCCCAAAGCTTTGTCATGAGCGGCGCCATTACCGAGGCGATTCCTGTCAAGCCGGGCGACAATATCCGCGCTACCTTTGACGGGATGGGTGAAATCGCAGTGCAGTTTAGTTAAAGCCAATGCCCACGCGCCTCATCGCTGGCATCGTTCGTCCGGAAAGTAGCGGTCGCAGAAGTAACACGCGGTTTGCGGCAGCCACTTGGGAATCGCGTAGTACTTGCGCTTCACGCTGGCCAGTACGCCATCACGATAGGCCGGGTAATTGAAGCCCTCGCCCTTGACGCGCCAGAAGCGTGCATCACGCACCATGAAGCTATCGACAGTGACTTGCCGAAAATAGGGCTGATACTCTGCCAGATCGGGTTCTGATTTTCTCAGTATGAGAATGTTGCGTCCGGCCAGGGTGCGCACATCAGTCATGATGTCATCATGACGTGCATGGCTTGAGGCCTCGCCAAACACCATAATGTATTGCCGGGCGTTATAGCCCAGGGTGACTGCATTCGAATAACCATCCATCGCCAGCACCCAGTCTTTGCGGTAGGGTGCGATCTCTTTGAGAATGGCCTCATGCTCAAACGTTAATATCAAGCCATCGTAAATCCGCGTCTTGCGCCAGGTTTCCAAGGGCAAGTGGGAGATGACCAGAATGGCGAGCATATGTACCGCAGCAAAACCAATGAAGAAAAAACTCAGGCGGCGCAAGGTCACGGCTTGCAGACGCAGTGCAATCCAGATCACAGCAAAAGGTACAAACGCGAGCAGCCAGTGCAAACCAATCTGCTTGACTAGTGATAACGCAGCAAACAGTGCGAAGGGCACCCAAGCCAACACGCCGAGCGTGGTTGAATTGACTTGTCTGTTCCGCAGCGAAAAATCGGCGTTGGTGGCACGGCGATTACGCCATGCCAGCCACAACGCTGGTGGCGTGAGCAGATACAGTAGCGACACGATATAAAGCAGGGGTGTCGTTAGCGAAAAACTCGTTTCTGTCGTATGTCGATTGACAAAATTGAACATGTAATTCGGCCAGCAATGGCCGGCATTCCACCAGGCCATCAGCGCCAGCGCGGGCAGCGCTGCAGCATAGGTGATTGCCAGGCCCGTCCATACGCGTAGCGTACGCCGCCGTAACACGTCAACGAGATAAGCAAAACCCAAAATGGCAGCAAAATATTTCGACAGCGCTGCACCCGCCAGCAACACACCTGCTGCCAGATACCAGGTTTTGTCGTCATCACGCGCCGCACGCAGCCAGGCCAACCCAGAAAACACGCTGAAATAAATCAACGGCGTATCGGTGGTAATGAACACATTCCACACGTTCGCCGGTGCCAGCAACACCATCGTGCCGATGCTATAGCGCTGTTCATCATCCAGGCTAGGTATCAGGTGACGCAAGGCTGCCATAACACCCAGCGCCAGTATTGCAGGCTGAATAATCACCGGCAGGCGCAACCACGCTTCGCTATCGCTGACTTTGAGCAGCGCAGCGAGCCACCAGCCGATCATCGGTGGATGATCGTAAAAACCCCAGTCCGGCCGCCAGCCCCACCAGATGAAATAGGCTTCGTCCCCCGTGATCGGCGTCACCACCGCCAGCCAGCAGCGGAAGGCCAACGTCACCCCCAGCAGCGCGGCGAACAGACGGGGGCTCATGCGCAAATGGTTAAACCTCAGCTAGCGCGACACGACGTGCCTTGACTGCATTGGCCAACACATCCAGCGCAACCAGCGTGTCATCCCAGCCTAGACAAGCATCGGTAACCGAAACTCCATACTCGAGTGGCTTGCCGGGCGTCAAATCCTGCCGCCCTTCGTGCAGATTGGATTCGATCATGACACCAAAAATGCGCGCCTCGCCTGCCGCCATCTGCGCGGCCACATCGCGTGCAACATCCAGCTGCAATTTGAACTGCTTTTTGCTGTTGGCATGCGAAAAGTCAATCATCAGCCGTGCCGCCAGCGCCGACTTTCCAAGCTCGGCGCAAGCCGCTTCCACCGAGGCTGCATCGTAATTTGCGGCCTTGCCGCCGCGCAGAATGACATGACAATCCTCATTGCCATTGGTCGACACAATCGCCGAATGCCCTGCCTTGGTGACTGACAAAAAATGATGTGGACTGGCCGCCGCCTTGATGGCATCCACTGCAATGCGGATATTGCCATCCGTGCCGTTCTTGAAACCCACCGGGCAAGAGAGGCCGGAAGCCAGCTCACGATGTACTTGAGATTCTGTCGTGCGTGCGCCAAT
>JALRCC010000157.1 GCA_023257495.1 Rugosibacter sp.
CCGATAGACAGACTGTGCAGCGGGCAGAATGGTCACGCAGGCTGCCAGATGCTCGGTCACCAGCTCGGTAGCCAAGGCTTCTGCGCTGGCGTGATCCGGTAAGGTGGTCAAGACAAGCAGAATTTGGGCGGGGGTTTGAGCAGCATCCATCAGGTCATTCTACCTTTGCTCGGTTTTGGTCGGGCCGCTTGCTGATGGGCAATGAGTGAACATTAACGAACATTGGCGAACTACGGTTTGAGCGCTGGATATTTCCTGGCGTTTTTGATGATTTTTTCTTGTGCTGCGGCGAGCGGGTCGATGTCCAGTACATCGGCTAACTGCACGAGATACATTAGGACATCCGCAATTTCGTCGGCTACCGCCGATTTCTTTTCGGGATCAAGCGCGAGACTTTCCTCCGCCGTTGTCCACTGGAAGTGTTCGACAATTTCAGCCGCTTCCTTGATCAGCGCCATGCTCAAGTTTTTGGGTGTGTGAAAGGGCTGCCACTGACGCTCCGCACAAAAAATACGGAGCGCATGACGCAGGCTGTTGAGATCAGTGATGTCAGAATCTTTCGTCATGGCGAATCATTGCGAATAGGCGTTCGGTGAAATGCAAACCAGGGTAATGCCAGATAGGGCCACAGCAAGGTTACAAAGTGCGTCAAGCCATGAAAATTCAGAAACTGGCCTGGATTCCAGGTGTTCTGCAAATTTTCAAGGTAGGGGTTAACGGGCGCGAGATTGACCATGACGCTGGCAGTAAGCAAGGTGATCGCCGCCAGTAGACGCTGCCAGCTCGGTGGTAGTAATAATGCCAGAAGCCACAATAAACCACCGGCGAGTGACCCCATCAGCCCGCCAGGAGTGACCCAGGCCAGCGCTGCTTGCGGGTGAGTCATGAGTGCAAAGGCGAGTGATTTTGCCGCCAGGCCCACGGCAAGCAACAACAAAGGGAAAAGTCGGCGCTGGTGATACGGTGCCATCAGGCTCGCCATCAACAATGTAGCGAGCAGGCCGTTGGCGGCAATCAGGCTTTCAATACGTACAAAGCCGGCGGCGCTAAAGGGCTGTGTGCGGGGCAGTGGCAGAAGGCTGCGCAAATCGCCAGCGCCAAACAGCAAGGTGTTTGGGTCAAGCTGAGTCAGCAGCCATAGTCCCAGCAAGACGAGCCCTAACTCGACACTTTGTCCATGGTCCGGCCAATGGGTGTGTCGCAAGTTGTCGATCAGCTGACGGCGCCAGATTGCACCTGGTATGGCACCCAGCAGCGCACCGCAAGTATTGCCTGCCCAGTCGAGATTAGACGCCACGCGGCTAGGTAAATAGTTTTGTGTGAATTCCAGCATAAAACTTAATGCGGTCGCTGCGAGCACAGCCAGCCACCAGGCGTGTCTTGGGGCAACACGAGGACGCAACGCGGTAGCGAGAAAAAACCCCAAAGGGATATAAGCCGCCACATTGATCAGCAGATCAAACAGGGTGGTGTAGCGTGGCCAACGAGCAAAGAAAAAATCGAAGGGGGATATGCCGCTATTTTGCCATCCGGTGAGCGGGTACAAGCTGGCGTAAATAATCAGCACTGCGTACCCCAGGCTGAAATAAAACAACAGGGGCGTATGGTTTTTAGTCACGCCCGTTGGTCTGCGGGTGCGGGTTGTGTTTGCCGTGTATACCCTGGGCTGGGTGTAAATCAGCCACATGATGTGTGTGTGCGGCCGCGTGATGTCCATGGCGTAACGCATCATGAATCGTGGCATCGTGGTGCATGTTTTGTGGCAGCAATGAGCCGATAATCATGCCCAGGATGCTGGCGATCAAGCCTGCAAATTGCGCCGGAACCAACGGGTCTTCCGGCCCGAACACCAGTAACGCCAGCCAGGTCGTCAAGCCCAGAAAAATGGCCATTGCCGCCCCCTGGTTGGTGGCACGCCGCCAGTAAATTCCGGCCACCATGGGAACAAACGCGGTCACCAGCGTTACCTGATAGGCATTTTCGACCATCTTGAAAATGCTGGCTTTGGAGTTCACCGCATACAGCGTGACCAATAGCGTAAATGTCAGGGTGACAGCACGCATGGCAAAGAGTAGTTTGCGATCAGACAGGCCGCCAACCAGTGGCTTGAGAATGTTTTCAGTGAACGTGACAGAGGGCGCGAGTAAAGTTGCCGAAGCGCAACTTTTGATTGCAGACAGCAAGGCCCCAAAGAACATGATTTGCGCAATCAGCGGGGCTTTTTCCAGCACTAATCGGGGCAGAATCATTTGTGGATCGGTATTGATCAATTCGGCAACCATTGCCGGGCTAAGCAGCGTGGCCGAATAAGCAAGAAATATCGGTACAAACGCAAACAGAAAGTACAGACTTCCGCCGGTGACGGCACCCCAGACAGCGATCTTTTCGGTGCGTGAAGATTGCACGCGCTGAAAGACATCCTGCTGTGGAATCGAGCCGAACATCATGGTGACCCAGGCCGCAGTGAAGGCCAGGACTTCTTTCAAATTCAGCGTGGGCCAGAAATCAAACATACCGGCTTTGGCCGCATGATCGACCACCACGCCGACACCACCGACCATGCTGCTGACCTCACCGCCTATCCACAGCATGCCGATGACGATGATGATCATTTGCAGAAAATCGGTAATCGCCACGGCCCACATGCCGCCAAACAGGGTGTAAATCAGGATGGTGGATGAGCCTATCCACATGCCCGCAACGCGGCTGATTTCTCCCTCTGAAAGCACATTGAAAACCAGGCCGAGTGCCGTGATTTGTGCGCCTACCCAGCCCAGGTAAGAGATGACGATGGCTAAAGTGGTGGTTGTTTCGACCGTACGGCCAAAACGCTTGCGATAAAAATCGCCCACCGTTAGTAGATTCATGCGATAAAGCGGCGCGGCAAAAAACAGGCCAACCAGAATCAGGCACATCGAGGCACCAAAGGGATCTGCCACAATCCCGTGCATTCCGTCCTTGAGAAAGGTGGCTGGAATGCCCAGCACGGTTTCTGCGCCAAACCAGGTGGCAAAGACGGTGGCGATGACCACATAAAACGGCAGATGGCGTCCCGCAATGGCAAAGTCGCGCGCATTGTGTACGCGCGTCCCTGCATACAGACCAATGCCGACCGAGGTAATCCAATAAGCAATGACAAACCAGAACAACGTGCCCATCGTTTCTTCTCCCAAACTAAAACTTATGCTAAGTGCATGACCAGGGCAGCCAGTGTCGCCACTGTACTGCCTAACAGCAGCGTGATGATTGCCAGCAACCAGCGGGTTTTTTTCAGTCGGCTGCGCAAATCTGCCAGCTCGACATGCACTTCGCTATGGCGATCTGTGCTGAGCGCATGATGCACCAGCCGCGGTAATGCCGGTAACAAAGACGCCCAGGCGGGCATTTCACGTTTGAGTTGCTTACGCAGGCCACGCCAGCCAACCTGCTCGCTCATCCATCGTTCAAGAAAAGGCTTGGCGGTTTTCCACAGATCAAGCTCGGGGTCGAGCTGACGGCCAAGGCCTTCGATATTGAGCAATGTCTTTTGCAGCAATACCAGTTGAGGTTGTATTTCGACATTGAAGCGGCGTGACGTCTGAAACAGACGCAACAGCACACGACCAAAAGAAATGTCTTTCAGGGGGCGATCAAAAATCGGTTCGCACACCGCGCGAATGGCGGATTCAAACTCATCAATGCGCGTGGTTTTGGGTGCCCAGCCGGATTCCACATGAGCTTCGGCAACGCGCTTGTAATCGCGCTGAAAAAATGCCAGAAAGTTTTGTGCCAGATAGTTTTTATCGGTATCGGTCAGCGTGCCCACAATGCCAAAGTCCAGCGCAATATAGCGGCCTTGGGTTGTGCCATCCGTAGCCACAAAAATGTTGCCCGGATGCATGTCGGCATGAAAAAAACCATCGCGAAATACCTGCGTAAAGAAAATTTCAACGCCAGCGCGCGCCAGTTGTGGAATGTCCACGCCTGCATCTCTTAACGCCCCGGTTTGCGAAATCGGCAGGCCATGCATGCGCTCCATGACCATCACGTTTTGTGTGCACCAGTCCCAATAGACTTCAGGCACAAGGAGCAATGGAGAGTCGGCAAAATTGCGCCGCAGCTGCGAGCAATTTGCAGCCTCTCGCATCAGGTCGAGCTCATCATGCAAGTATTTGTCAAACTCGGCGACGACTTCTTGCGGCTTGAGTCGCCGTGCGTCCGCCCAGAGTTTTTCCAGCCAGATCGCGGCTATTTCCAGCAATGCCATATCGTGATCGATAATCTGCCGGATGCCCGGGCGCAGTATTTTTACGGCGACTTCACGGCCATCGGGGAGCGTTGCAAAATGAACTTGAGCCACCGAAGCGGAAGCGACGGGTTCCGGGTTAAAGGCCAGAAATACTTGATCCACGGGTTTGCCGTAGGCAGCTTCTAACGCAATGATTGCCAGCGCAGAAGCAAAGGGGGGCACCTGGTCTTGCAACAGGGCCAACTCATCGGCCAGATCAACGGGCACCAGGTCACGGCGTGTGGAGAGCATCTGGCCGAACTTGACGAAGATGGGGCCGAGTGCTTCCAGCGCTTGACGCAGTCGTTGACCGCGCGGGGCAGACAGATCCCTCCAGAAGAGCAGTTTCTGAAGCGACCAGGCGATGCGTCCCCAGACACCAAAGACCTTCTCGTTATCGAGGATCATGCGGTCCAGACCGTAAAGGTAGACCACGCGGGCGATACGAAAGAGGCGAAAGAGTCGAAGGATGCGCACGGCGAAGGGCAGACGTTCAGGAAACGGGAAGTATAATTCAGGGCTTGTTCAATGATTGTCTTTCCTATGCCGTCCGCAACTCCACCCACTCTGCGCCAGCACCTCACCGATTTGTTACGTACTGCGCTACAGAACGTAGCGCCTGAACACTGGGATGTCGATATTCTGCTTGAGCGCCCCAAGCAAGCGAGTCATGGTGACTTCGCCAGCAGCCTGGCGCTGCAATTGGCGCGTAGCCTGAAAACAAACCCTCGTCAGGTAGCAGAGCGGTTGGTGCAGGCCTTGCCCGAATCCCCGTTTGTGAAAAAAATCGACATTGCAGGGGCGGGCTTCATCAACTTTACGCTGACGCCTGGCGCACGCACGGCAGTTGTGCCAACGATTCTTGCACAAGGGGCGAGTTTTGGTCGTACGCCTGCAAATGGGGCTCGACTGCAAGTTGAATTTGTTTCGGCCAATCCTACCGGGCCTTTGCATGTGGGGCATGGTCGCGGGGCGGCGTATGGTGCCAGCCTGTCGTCGTTGCTCGCCTTTGCCGGTTATGACGTTAGCCGTGAATATTATGTGAATGACGCCGGGCGTCAGATGGATATTCTGGCCTTATCCACCTGGTTGCGCTATCTGGAAATTCACGGCGAGGCCATCCCGTTTCCACCGAATGCGTATCAGGGTGACTATGTGTTCGAGATGGCCGAGCAGATCAAAGGCGTGCAGGCGGACCAGTATGTGCGTTCGGCTGCATCTGTCATGGCGAATGTACCGGAAACGGATGATCTGGATGAGCGGCTGGACGCTTTCATCGTGACTGGCAAGCAGTTGCTGGGTGAGGGGTGGCATGTGATTCATCAACATGTACTCAACGAACAGCTCACCGGTTGCCGTGCGGATCTGGAAGAATTTGGCGTCAATTTTGATGTCTGGTTTTCTGAGCGCAGCTTGTATGATTCTGGTGAGGTCGCGCAAGTGGTCGATAGGCTTGCGGCGCACAATCATACTTACGAGCAGGATGGCGCGTTGTGGTTTCGCTCGATGGCGTTTGGCGATGAGAAGGATCGCGTCGTGCGCCGTGACAATGGCATTTACACTTATTTTGCTTCTGATATTGCCTATCATCTGAACAAGTTTGCACGGGGTTTTGACAAACTGATTGATGTCTGGGGGGCGGACCATCACGGCTATATCGCCCGGGTGAAAGGCGCGCTCACAGCAACGGGCGCTGATGCGGGCCGACTGGATATTGCCCTGGTGCAGTTCGTGAGCTTGTTTCGCAATGGCGAAAAGGCGTCCATGTCTACCCGTTCTGGCGAATATGTCACGTTGCGTCAGTTGCGCAGTGAAGTGGGTAATGATGCCTGCCGCTTTTTTTATATGTTACGCAAGTGCGATCAGGCGCTGGACTTTGATCTGGATCTGGCTAAAAGTCAGAGCAACGATAACCCGGTGTATTACGTGCAGTATGCGCATGCCCGTATTTGTTCGGTTCTGGCTCAATGGACAGGTGATGCGACACAGCTGGCAACGGCTGATTTGAGTCCGCTGATCCATGAGCGTGAAATTGCCTTATGTCAGCGCCTGGCCGAGTTTCCTGAATTGATTCAGAGCGCTGCGCGTGATTATGCACCACATTCCCTGGCGTTTTACCTCAAAGATCTGGCGGCTGATTTTCACAGCTGGTATAACGCCGAACGCGTACTCGTTGATGAGGATCTCACGCGCAACGCGCGGCTGGCGCTAGCGCTGGCCACACGGCAGGTGCTGCAAAACGGCCTGTCCCTTCTAGGGGTTTCACAACCTGAAAGCATGTAATCCATGAAAAACAATACCAACAATATCCGCAATACCCCCGCTAAAAAAAGTGGCGGGGGCACGCTCACAGGCATCTTTATCGGCTTGGTGATTGGCTTGGTGGCGGCATTCATTCTGGTCTGGGTTTTCAACCGCATGCCGCTACCGTTTCGGACTCAGGAAACCTCTGCGCCGCCAGCCGAGAGTGCGACACCTTCCTCAGCGCTTCCCTTGCCTGGCAAGCCAGGCGATAAACCGCGTGAAAAGCAGAAGTTTGAGTTCTACGACATTCTGGAAGGCAAGACCGCAAGCAATACGGCACCCGCACAGACCAATACACCGCCGGGCAATGTTGCCAGTGAAACCCCGGCGGAAGCTTCTGGTGAAGTGAAACCTGCAGATGTTTTTTTTCTGCAGGTGGGCGCTTTTAAAAACACGGAAGACGTGGATAACCTGAAAGCCAAACTTGCTTTGCAGGGCTATGACGCCAGCGTGCAAGAAATCACGATTGCGAATAAAGGCGTGATGCAGCGAGTGCGCGTCGGCCCTTTCCGCAGCCTCGCGGAAATGAGTCGTGCGCGCACGGCGTTGGCTCAGGGCGGGATCCAAACCACGGTCGTCAAGCAACCTGCGGCGCAGTGATCTTTGCAGCTACCGCTGCCGCACCAAGGTTGGCGGCGTGTCACCAGCGCCGACTTGTTGCGCGGGTGACCAAGCGTTTGCGGTGGGTGCCTGAGCCGCTGTTCGGTGCCGTTTTTTCTTGTGCGGACAGAAAACCGCGCGACCTGGATTTATAAGACGTGGCGCTGATCGATGCTTTGGGCCGCGAACATACGCCGTTTAACGGCACGCCACGCATTGTCAGTCTGGTGCCCAGCCTGACCGAATTGATTTGCGATTTAGGCTTGGCTGATGCGCTGGTTGGTCGCACCGGATTTTGTGTGCACCCCAAGGAAAGACTGCGCAGTGTGCAGAAAATCGGCGGCACGAAGGATGTCAACATCGAGGCTGTGCGTGCGCTGGCACCTACCCATCTGATTGCGGATATCGACGAAAACCGTCGAACGCAGGTAGAAGACATGATGCGCTTTGTGCCACACGTGGTGGTCGTGCATCCGCGCACGGTGGCCGACAATCTCATCCTGTATGAGCTGCTCGGCGGGATTTTTTGCCGACTCACCAACGCCGAGAAATTGCGTGATGAGTTCCAATTGGCCTATGCCTCGCTCACCGAAGTGACTGAAAATTATCCTCGTGAAGCCGTGCTGTATCCCATCTGGCGCGAGCCGTGGATGACGGTGCGTCGCGATACCTACATTGCTTCCATGCTCAAGGCCGCAGGCTGGGATACGCTGCCGGTAGATGCACCCGCGCGCTATCCGGAATTTACCTGGGATGCGCCCTGGATGTTTTCTGTTGACCGCATCTTGCTGCCGTCAGAACCTTTTGCTTTCACTCAAAAACATGTTGCCGAAGTGAGTGCTTTGAGTGGGAAGCCAGTACAACGCATCGATGGCGAAATGGTTTCCTGGTACGGCAGCCGCGCGATTCTTGGCATGCGTTATTTGACAGCATTGCGTGCGCATGACTCAGAGGGTGGATGTAACATCGCCTTTTGACGCATTGATGATCCTCTTGCCATGATTGCCCTAGTTGAAGCCCAACGTGCTGGACTGTTTTCTGCCAAGCATGTGGTGAACAATCTGATTGCCGGTGTTATTGTGGGCGTGGTTGCGCTGCCCTTGGCCATGGCGTTTGCCATTGCATCGGGTGCCAAACCTGAGCAAGGAATTTATACGGCGATGGTTGCCGGATGTTTAACCTCTGTTTTTGGCGGTACGCGCCTGCAAATTTCTGGCCCTACCGGCGCTTTCATCGTCATCCTTTCCGGCATTACGGCGAAATATGGCATCACGGGTTTGCAGATCGCCTCATTGATGGCAGGTGTCATGCTTTGCGCCATGGGCTTTGCGCGCTTGGGTTCGGTCATTAAATACATTCCTGATCCGGTCATCATCGGCTTTACTGCCGGGATCGGCGTCATTATCTGGGTTGGGCAATGGCGCGATTTTTTTGGGCTGACTGTGGCAAAGAGTGGTGAGCATTTTCACGAAAAGCTGGCGCAACTGTTCTTGGCGCTGCCTTCCGCGCACCTTGCAACGACGGGGCTTGCCGCATTGAGTCTGCTGCTGCTGATATTCGGTCCGCGTCTGCTGCGCAAGGTTCCTGCGCCGCTGGTGGCGCTGGTCGTGGCCACTTTATTGCAAGGCATATTCGCATTTGAGGGTGTGGCAACTATCGGCAGTGCTTTTGGTGGGATTCCGCAAGGCCTGCCCGCATTTCAACTGATCCCCATGTCGTTTACCGACATCGTCAGCCTGGTTGGTCCGGCCTTCACCATTGCCTTGCTGGGGGCGATTGAATCACTCCTCTCGGCCGTGGTTGCCGATGGCATGGCCGGTACGCGGCATGATTCGAACCAAGAGCTCATCGGGCAAGGTGTGGCCAATATTTTTTCGCCCCTGTTTGGCGGTTTTGCGGCCACAGGTGCGATAGCGCGCACGGCCACCAATATCCGCAACGGGGCCAGCAGCCCGCTGGCCGGGATCACGCACGTTATTTTTCTGCTCCTCACGGTTGTACTGCTGGCCCCGCTGGCTGCCTATATTCCCTTGTGTGTGCTGGCAGCCATTCTGTTCGTTGTTGCTTACAACATGAGCGACCTGCCCCATTTTTTTCACCTTGTGCGAACTGCCCCGCGTGCCGATGTTGCCATTCTGTTAATTACATTCGTCTTGACGGTCTTTGCCGATCTCGTGATTGCCGTCAATGTGGGCGTTGTGCTCGCTTCGCTGCTGTTCATGCGGCGCATGGCGCATTCGGTTCAGGTGGTCGAAGAGACGGCCAGCGAAGAGGGAGAAAAGCCGCCTGCTTTGCCACCACGGACGTTGGTGTACCGCATCGATGGCCCGTTCTTTTTTGGCGCGGCGGAAAAACTCGAGCACACGCTGAAAACCATTCAATCGCCTATGACGCAAGTGATATTGCGCCTGGCGAACGTACCCTTTATCGACGCGACGGGCTTACAGGCACTCGATGAAATGGTCGATAGTTTTCATCGTCACGGCACCCGGCTGATTTTTTGCGAACTGCGTCCCAATGTGCGGGAAAAGCTCACGCGTGCAGGCATTCTGCAAAAAGTCGGGGCAGACAATGTGTTCGTCACGTTACAGGGTTTCATGAACCACTCTCAGCAGAACGAAGAGCAGAACAAAGAGCAGAATGAAGCGGTCTTGGCAGAGAGCGACAAAAAATAACGCAATGCACCGCCGTAACCATTAACCATTAGCTATTAGCTATTAACTGCAACTGCGAACTGCGCCGTATCATCAGCGCCGACTTTTAGCCCGCTGCTACATTAACCCGCTGCCACGCGTTGCGCGATGTGTGCCAGCGCTTCTTCGATCTGGTCAATGAGAATGAGGCACAAATCGCCGGGCGCGAGGCCAGCAAGTGCCAGATCAATGGCGAGAAATTCACCGTGGATTTCCTCAATGGTTTGCGTGCGCGTCGCCCCCACCAGCCCTTCGCGCAACAAAGCCAATGTTTCACCCGGCTCGCGGCCACGCTGGCAGGCATCTTCATACAACACCAGACGATCGAATACGGCACCGAGCAGTTGGCTTTGGTGACGAATATCTTCATCACGACGATCGCCGGCGGCACTGATGACGGCCGTGCGTCGTTTGCCAGGCATTGCTTTAACCGCCTGCACCAGCGCCACAATCGCATCCGGGTTATGGCCATAGTCGGCAATCAGTGTCGCGCCACGATAATTGAATACATTAAAGCGGCCAGGTACGGTAGCCGCATCGCTGACAAAGCTCGCCAAACCGCGCCGCACGGTGGCCCAATCCAGACCGAGAGCCCAGGCAGCGGCAATGGCGGCCATGACGTTTTCGACCTGAAAGCCCAGCGCCCCGGCGTGTGTGAGGGGAATCTCTGACAACGGAAAACGTACCGCCATGTTGCCTTCGGCGGCAACCAGATCAGCCCCGTCACGAAACACCACCCGGTGCTGGCGTGCGCGATGCGCAGCCAGCACCGGGTGGTTGCCATCTGCAGCGAAGAAAGTCACCGCACTCGGGCAGTGGGCTGCTTTGCGCGCCACAATCGGGTCGGCTGCATTCAGTACCGTCATGCCTTTGGGCGAGACGTTATCCACAATGACTCGCTTGACCACGGCCAGATCTTCTACCGTGGTGATGTAATTCAGACCCAGGTGGTCGCCAATGCCGATGTTGGTGACGACAGCGACATCACAGTGATCAAAGGCCAGACCTTCACGCAGAATGCCGCCGCGTGCGGTTTCCAGCACGGCGGCATCGACATCGGGGTGCAGCAGCACATTGCGCGCGCTTTTCGGTCCGCTACAGTCACCGCTGTCGATGCGCTGACCGGCGATATAGACGCCATCCGTCGTGGTCATGCCCACGCGTCGCCCAGCCTCGGTTTGCAAATGCGCGATCAGGCGCACAGTAGTGGTTTTGCCGTTGGTGCCGGCCACCGCCACTAGCGGAATGCGGCCATTGTCACCCGCCGGAAACAGCTGCTCGATGATGGCCTCGCCTACCGCGCGGCCCTTGCCATACGAAGGAGCCAGATGCATGCGCAAGCCGGGTGCGGCATTCACTTCAACAATGCCGCCGCCCTGGGCTTCCAACGGGCGGGTGATGGTATCGCACACCACATCAACGCCGCAGATATCAAGACCCACCATGGCGGCAGCGGCAATGGCGCGGGCGGCAAGTTGCGGGTGAACGTCATCGGTGACATCGGTTGCTGTGCCGCCCGTCGAAAGATTGGCGTTGTTGCGCAACACCACGCGCTGGCCTGGGGCAGGCACCGATTCTGGCGTCAGGCGTTGTTGTTGCAGCGTTGCCAGGGCAATGTCGTCAAGGCGAATTTTGGTCAAGGAGGTGGCATGGCCTTCGCCGCGCCGTGGGTCGCGATTCACCGCGTCGACCAGGGCACGAATATTTTGTTTGCCATCCCCGATCACTTGCGCCGGTTCGCGGCACGCGGCGGCCACCAGGCGATTTCCCACCACCAGGAGGCGAAAATCATGGCCGGGAAGATAGCGCTCTACCAACACGTCGCTGCTGATGTCTGCCGCTGTTGCATAAGCTGCCAATATGGCTTCGTGCGATCGGATATCAACGGTGACCCCTTTGCCCTGGTTGCCATCCTGTGGCTTCACAACCACCGAACCACCACTGCGCTGCATGATCTCCTGTGCCACCGTCCATGCGGATTCGGCATTGGTCACCGCGCAGCCTTCGGGCACCGGCACGCCTGCAGCGAGCAGCAGTTGTTTGGTCAGTTGTTTGTCCTGCGCGATGCTCTCGGCAATGGCCGAGGTGCGGTCAAGTTCGGCTGCCTGAATGCGGCGTTGCCGTGACCCCCAGCCGAATTGCACCAAGCTGCCGGCAGTCAGGCGGCGAAACGGAATGCCACGTGCCACGGCGGCGTCCACAATCGCGCCGGTGCTGGGGCCGAGTCGCTCGTCTTCGTCCAGGGCACGTAACTGATGAATGGCATCCGCCGCATCAAACGGCTGATCATCACGTGCGGCCTGGTATAAAGCCATTGCCAGATCAAAAGCCAGACGACCAACGGCCTCTTCGCTGTATTCGACCACAACTTGATATATGCCCTCTTCCACAGTAGAGGCGTAGCGGTAGAAGGTCACCGGACACCCCGCGCTCTTTTGCAGCGAGAGCGCAGCGATGGCGATCAGCTCGGGCAATGGCATGGACGCCACGTTGTGTGTGGTCTGTAGCGGGTCAATCGCCGGAAAGCGCGTTTGTACTCGGACCGCAA
>JALRCC010000203.1 GCA_023257495.1 Rugosibacter sp.
AACAGTTCTGTGGTGCGAGGAGGGGGACTCGAACCCCCACACCATTGCTGGCGTCAGGACCTAAACCTGGTGCGTCTACCAATTTCGCCATCCTCGCGGCAAAGGGAATCACAGAAGTGATGTAAATCGCGCCAACGTCGACAAAAACAAAGGGCGACCATGCGTCAAGAGCGGTCGCCCTACGTTGCCAAGATGCTGGCGGTGACTCAAACCCTGAATTCTACTGGAAATTCAGGGCGGACGCTCCGTTTTTAACCTATAGCGCTGTAGGGCGCTTGACTCGGAACCAGGCTGCATACAGCGCTGGCAAGAACAAAAGCGTCAGTAATGTGGCAACTATCAGCCCGCCCATGATCGCCACCGCCATCGGACCCCAGAACACGGAACGTGACAACGGGATCATCGCCAACACGGCTGTAGCCGCCGTCAGCAAGATGGGACGACACCGCCGCACCGCCGAGCCAACAATCGCATCCCAAGCGGAAATGCCGGCGGCAATGTCTTGTTCAATCTGATCAACCAAGATCACCGAATTTCGAATAATCATCCCAAACAGCGCAATCACTCCCAGCTGCGCTACGAAACCAAATGGCCGCTGCAAAATCAACAAAGCCAGTGCAGCGCCGGCGACGCCCAAAGGCCCCGTGAGGAACACCATGAGTGAACGCCAAAAGCTATGTAACTGCAGCATCAACAGCGTGAAGACGATGAAAATCACCAACGGAACATTCGCCGCAATCGAATCTTGCGCCTTGCCGCTATCGGCCGCAGCACCCGCCAGTTTGATCTTGTAACCCGGTGGTAATTTGGCACGCAATGGCTCAAGCAAAGGATCAACCTGCCCTGATACCGTCGGCCCCTGAATACCATCGACAACATCGGATTGAACCGTGATAGCCCATTCACGCCCTTCACGCCAGATCACGCCCGGCTCCCACACAAAGCGTGGTGTCCCTAATTGTGAAAGTGGCACTGGCCGGCCACTAGCTGTTGGTACGCTCGCGTTACTCAGCGCAGTAATCGTCGCCCGCTCTTCTACGGGCTGACGAATCACGATATCAATCAGTTTGTCGCCGGTTCTAAATTGCCCCACCACCGAGCCGCTCAATACGGTATTAGCCGCGCGCATCACTAACTGCGAATTAACACCAAGCGCACGCAATTTTTCTTGGTCAAGATCAATGCGCACCACCTTGACTGATTCATTCCAGTTATCGTTCACGCCCACTGCGTTAGCGTTGGTGTGCAAAACTGTCTTTACTTGATCAGCGATAAGTCGAACTTTGTCAATCTCAGGCCCCGTCACGCGGAACTGCACGGGATACGGTACTGGTGGCCCGTTAGGAAGTAACTTAACTCGACCGCGCACCTCTGGAAAATCTTTGGCAAAAATCGCTTTAATTTTTAATCGTAATGTTTCTCTGGCCTTAGCGTCTTTGGGGAGCACCACGATTTGCGATACATTCGTCTGCGGGAAAATTTGATCCAGCGGCAAATAAAAGCGCGGACTGCCCGTACCCACATAACTGGTCACGCTCTCAACACCTGGCTCCTTCATGATGAAGCGTTCAAATTTTTTCGCCTGCGCCTCAGTCGCTTGATACGAGGAACCTTCAGGCAACCATAACTCGACCATTAACTCGAGCCGACTCGAATCTGGGAAGAATTGCTGCTCAATAAATTTAAATCCGAATACACCCAAAAAGAAACCCGCCAGCGTCAACGCAATCGTGGTTTTGCGCCATTCAACGCACCAGTTCACTACGCGTCGTAGTCGGTTGTAGAACGGCGTATTAAATAATTCGTGATGACCGTCGGCGTTTGAGCTAGGTTTAACTCGCAGAAAAACGTACCCCAAATAGGGAGTAAACAATACGGCTGCAAACCAAGAGATCAAGAGCGCCAAGGCATTCACAGAAAACATGGAAAACGTATACTCACCTGCAGCCGATTTTGCAAAGCCAATCGGCAAAAAGCCAGCAGCGGTAATCAAGGTACCGGTCAACATAGGCATTGCAGTCGATGTGTAGGCGAAAGTGGCTGCATCAAAGCGCGACAAGCCTTCTTCCATTTTTCTCACCATCATTTCAACAGCGATGATGGCATCGTCCACCAACAAGCCCAACGCAATAATCAGCGCGCCGAGTGAAATTTTATGCAAATCGATACCGAAGATTTGCATGGCTAAAAACGTAGCAGCTAACACCAGCGGTATAGTAAGTGCCACCACCAAGCCAGGCCGAACATCAATGCGCAGCGGTTTGGTGTGCAGACCCAGCGCAATAAAACTAATACCCAGCACAATCATCACCGCTTCAGCCAACACCTTCAGAAATTCATTGACCGAAGAACTCACCGCACGCGGCTGATCTGCGACGCGTTCAAGTTCAATACCAACAGGAAGTTTGGCTTTTATTTTGGCCGCCGCGGCATCT
>JALRCC010000173.1 GCA_023257495.1 Rugosibacter sp.
CGCCCGGCGATCTTCTTCGACTTCGACGGCACGCTCTCGGAGATCGTCGACGAACCCGGAGCCGCGGTGCTGGTGCCCGGAGCCGAGAAGGCACTCGCGTCGCTGGCCGCGCTGTACCCGGTCGCCGTGCTGTCCGGCCGCGGCCTCGTCGCCGCCGGTGCGCTCGCGCTCATAGGCCCAGGCCGCCAGATAGTTCCAGCGCGCGCCGCCGGAGGTTTTGGGGTTGGGGGTGATGACGCCGATATCGGGTTTGACCAGGTCAGCCCAATCCTTGATGCCCTTGGGATTGCCCTTGCGCACCAGGAAAACAATCGTCGAGGTATAGGGCGAGGCATTGTGCGGCAGGCGCTTTTGCCAGTCGGCGGGGATCAATTTTGCTTTCTCATGCAGCGCATCGACATCATAGGCCAGCGCCAGCGTGACGACATCGGCTTCCAGCCCGTCGATCACCGCGCGGGCCTGCTTGCCTGAGCCGCCGTGGGACTGGCTGACGGTAACGGTATCGCCAGTTTTAGCTTTCCATTGTTTGGCAAAGGCGGCATTGAAGTCCTGATACAGCTCGCGCGTTGGGTCGTAAGAGACGTTGAGCAGCTTCACCTCGGCCGCGTGGCTTGCGCTGAGGGTGAGGAGGGAGATGCCGAGCAGGCTGACAATGACCAAAGGGCGACGCATGATGCTTCCTTTCTGAATAAATTTGCGGAAAGGAACTGTAGCGGTTGGGCGCAAAAAAACTAACCAAGAAAAAAAGAAATACTTATTCCATGGCGCATGATGCGCTGATCAGAATTGCAACATGCCCTGCTTGATGTAGCCCGATACGGCCAGGTTTGCCAGCATGGGGAGCAGGTTGAGATGCGTGGTTTGGCGCAAATGCTGGGCGGCTGCTTGTAATTCGTCAAACGTCTTGAGTCCGCGACTGGATGAGGGTGACGTTGCGTTGGTCGTGTTGTTTGCGGTGGCTAGTGCGACGGCATTGCCTTCATCGCGTGATCGAATGACGATGACGTGGTCGTCAAAAGCAGTGTTGAGCTGTCTGATATTGTGATTGAAGTTTTTGCGCCGTGACAGCAGATTGACGCACAACAGACCCTCTTTTGCCAGGCGCGCTTTGCAGTCCAGATAAAACGGTAGCGAGTCGAGACGACCGGCACGCGCGTTGCTGTCAAAGCCATCCACCAGAATCAGGTCATAGCGTTGCCTGGACTGGATCATGAAATCCGCCCCGTCGGCAAAGTGCAGGTGAAGGCGCTGCGGGTCATCTGGCAGCTTGAAAAACTGCCGCGCGGCCGCCTCGACGCGTGGCTCGATTTCCACCACGGTGAGCTGTGCTTCGGGTCGGTAGCGCCACAGGAATTTAGTGAGCGAGCCTGCACCCAAACCGACCAATAGAACGCGCTGCGGCCAGTCATCCGGACGCAATAGCAGGGGCAGCATCATCTCGCGTGTGTATTCCAGTTCCAGCGCAAACGGGCGCGCGATGCGCATCGCGCCTTGTACCCAGTCGGAACCAAAATGCAGGTAACGAACTCCGGCTGCTTCGCTGATATCGATGTTCATGTCTGGTTTTTGACTCGGTGAAACACTGCCGAGTTGATGTCTCAGAGCTCGATCTGGGTGCCGAGTTCAACCACGCGGTTGGCGGGTATTTTGAAATAAGCTGTTGCCGTGTCGGCATTACGGAACATCCAGATAAAGAGTATCCGTTGCCAAAAACTCATGGCGGGCACCGCATTCGGGACGATGGTTTCGCGGCCAAGAAAGAAGGAGGTTTCCATCATCTCCAGCGGTGCCATGCCTTGCTCGTCCAGATGTTCCAAGGCAGCAGGAATATCGGGGGTATCTTTAAACCCGTAATTCAGTGTGACGCGGGAAAAACCTTGTGAAAGCGCTTCTGTCTGCATGCGATCAGCCGCATTGACATGCGGAATATCGCGCATTTTTACGTTGAGCAGAATCACCCGCTCGTGGAGTACCTTGTTGTGCAGCAGGTTATGCAGCATGGCACGCGGTACGCTGTCCGGTTGGGGTGTGAGAAAAATGCCGGTACCCGCAACACGCTGCGGGCCACCATAGTCGAGGCTCTTGAGAAAGGCATCTAGCGGCATCGAGTCCTGTTGCAATTTTTTATAGAGCAGAGCGCGGCCACGTTGCCAAGTGGAAAATAAGGTAAAAACAACCAAGCCCAGTAGCAGGGGAAACCAGCCACCATCAGCTACTTTGACTAAATTGGCAGAGAAAAATGCGATGTCGACTGCAATGAACAGCATGAGAAATACGAACGCCTGAAGCCAGTTCCATTTCCACAAGGCACGTACGACCACGGCAGCAAGAATGGTGTCAATCAGCATGGTCAAGGTAACGGCGATGCCATAGGCGGCAGCCAGGTTGGATGAGGTTTTAAAACCTATCACCAGTGCCAGAACAGCCATCAGCAGCAGCCAGTTGATGTTGGGAATGTAGATCTGCCCTTTTTCATGTTCCGAGGTGAACTTGACCTGAATGCGTGGACAGTAGCCGAGTTGCATGGCTTGACTGGTGAGCGAGAAAGCGCCTGAGATGACCGCCTGCGAAGCGATGATCGTCGCTGCAGTCGCCAGCGCTACCATTGGATAAAGCAGATATTCTGGCGCTAGCAAGAAGAACGGATTTTTGATGGCGGCAGGGTTGTCGAGGATCAATGCGCCCTGGCCGAGATAGTTGAGATAAAGGCAAGGAAAAACATAGACCAGCCAAGCCCATTTAATGGGTCGGCGACCAAAATGCCCCATGTCGGCATACAAAGCTTCGCCGCCGGTAATAGCCAGCACTACTGCGCCCAGCGCCAGGAAACCATAGCCTTTGTTTTCAACAAAAAAACGGATGGCATATGCCGGATTAATGGCCACCAGTACTCCGGGATGTTTGAGGATGCCGAGTACGCCTAGCGTACCCAGGACGCCGAACCAGAACAGCATCACCGGGCCGAACAATGCGGCGATACTGGCTGTGCCGCGTGGCTGGACAAGAAAGATTCCAGTCAGGATGAGCAGGGTGATAGGCATGACATAGGGCTTGAATACCGGCGTTGCGACTTCCAGCCCCTCGACCGCAGAGAGCACTGACATTGCGGGCGTAATCACGGCATCGCCATAAAACAATGCAGCACCGAAAATCCCCAGTCCGGTGAGAAGCCACATCAAGCGCGGACTGACGCCTTTAGTGCACAGAACCAGCGCAGTCAGGGCCATGATGCCCCCCTCGCCACGGTTGTCAGCACGGGTGATGAACTTCACATATTTGAAGGTGACGGTGATGGTCATCGCCCAGAAGATCAGCGACAGGATGCCGAAAATATTGTTGGGTGTCGCACTGAGCGCATGATGGCCATTGAAGGCTTCTTTCATGGCGTAAAGCGGGCTGGTGCCGATATCGCCAAATACCACGCCCATCGCAGCGATGGCTGTGGTAACAAGGCGGGCACGGGCGCTTGGCACGTTGTGTGCGCTGCCCGGGGTTTCGGTTATGTTGTTGCTATGCACCATCGGTCTCATTATAGGCGAAACGGCTTTTTTCTCTGTGTCGCCAGCGCCGTCCAATAGCGGACTCAAGACTTTTTGGTGATCTTGCTTGGCTCAGCGTGCCCGATAACTACACTTGCAGAAAAATTTTCAACCGCGACCCACAAATATCTCGCCATCCCGCACGTCCACCTTAAAACACTCGAGGGGAATCGTGCACGGAGTTTCTACGGGCTCGCCTGTACGGCAATTAAATGCTCCCCCGTGAAAAGGACACTCGATGATGTCTCCTTTCAGTTCTCCTTCGGTCAACGAAGCGATGCCGTGTGTGCAGTAGTCAGAGGTGGCAAAAAAATCGTCACCGATACGATAAATCGCCACCGGGGTGCCATCGGCCAGCAGGACACGGCGCATGCCGCCATTGGCGATGTCGTCGGTTCGACATACTTTGATAAAACTCATGGTGAAGCATTTCTCCCGTGTTGATTGATTTGGTGCTTTTGCATGAAGCGGGATGAGAGTAAAGGTTCAGTTGACGTGATACAGCACGCCGCCCAAGCCTGTAAACCAGGAACGCATTGGTTCGTAAAATATTTTCTCACCGCCTGAAGAACGGGCTGCCTGGGCTGCCATTAGCCAATTCATAATTTCAATGCCGCCATTGCCGCCACGGGCAATGATGTCTGCATTGCCCGCCTGGGCGAGTGCAGCATGCCGTCCCGCGCAGAGCTCATCCATCACCTGATGATCAAACGCTTCGTCCACGTCGCCGTGGCGCGGCACGCACAGCCAGTGAGAAAGACCGCCTGCGCCTATTACAGCTACACGTGAGGCCGCAGGAAGATCGGTTTCGATGGCTTGCCTGAGTGTTTCACCCAGTATCAGACAGCGTTGTGCTGAGGGCATCGGATGCGTATTGATATTGACGATCAGGGGCACGACGGGCAAATGGGATAAGCCCATAAACAGCAAGGGAATCATGACGCCATGATCGAGACGGTATTCTTCCGCTTGGCAAAGATCAAAGCCGTCCTGATCGGCTTGTTTGACGATTGCCTCCGCCAAGGCACGGTGGCCGGTGATGGGGGTGCGTGGAATATCCATATCCCCCATCGGCATGTAGTGATCTGACATGCCAATGACAAAGCGTGGCTGCATGGCCAGGTCAATGTTGAACATATGATCACTACTGATAATGATCAGAGCGTCCGGCTGTGCGGCCAATAACCGGCGGCCAAGCGCCTGAAACCCGTCAACGACGTTTTGTGCGGGGCCTTCACACCCCATGGGGGACATCAGGATATGCGAGACGCCGCAGGCGGCAACAATTTTTCCCATGCTTATGATTTCTTGTTAAAGAGCGCGTGATAATCGCGAATACTTACCTGCGTTGCCATGCCTGGGTTGCGCGCAATGAGGAAAAGCATTTGCAGAATGGGGTGCACGTCAATAGACCCCAGCGCGGGAGGCGAGGCCTCTGTCAAGGCTTGTCTCTCCTGATCTGTGAGGCCATATTCATCAAAGACGGCCTGGGTTTCGGTAGTCAGCCGGTCAAGAAGACCGGGGACCTTGGTCAGGTTTTGAATCAGTCGATGCACTTCGTAGCGAGCCAAAATGAATACTCCCGGTGAATACTCCAAATAAGCAGGAAAATGCCGCAAAGCGTTTGCGGCAGGGGGTAATGATAGCGGCCAATTAATGTGACTTGATAAACGAAGTGACCGCAGCAGAAAAATCTACCGGGTGCTCAATCATCGCCCAGTGACCGCAATGAGGCACGATATAGCCCCAGGAATCATCGATCAGTTCGAGGAAGCGATAAGCCATAGCAAGAGGTACAACCAGATCGTTTTTCCCATTGACGACAAGTGTTTTGTGTTTAACGCGGGCAATGTATTCTTCCGGATAGAACAGTCCACCCTGTTTTTTCACCCACGCCATGGTGTTGCCGTAAGCCTCCTTGATACCTGGCTTGACTGAATTGCTCCATCGATAGTCCACCATCTCTTGGGTGATTTCGAACTTATCGTTGGCAAGCGTTTTGATCAATGTGACCATACCCTCTTTAGTAAAGTCGTAGTTGAGAACAGGCATCAAAGCAGGGGTGATTTCTCCGTTCAGGCCAGCGCTGCCCATGAGAACGAGTTTATCAACCAGCTCAGGATACTCATTGCACACACCCATAGCCGTGGCACCGCCCATCGAATTTCCAACCAAGGAGACTTTGCTCAGACCCATTGCCTTGATAAACCCGGCGACATGGTCATAACGTGCTTTTTGTGAATAATCGCACACCGCAGGATCAGGTGCATCGGTGCTGCCAAAACCTAGCATGTCGATAGCAATGACACGAAAGTTTTTGGCAAATAGCGGCATACAGGCAAACCAGTTACCGTAACTATTGGCACCGGCACCACCACCATGGATCAAAATTAGCGGCTCGCCTGTACCCGCCTCGATATAGCATGTATTTATACCATTGACATTAATAAATTTTTTTTCAAAATCGGCTTCGTTAATTTGCATGTTTTCTCTCCAGGTTAAAAAATAAAAAAGTAAATCAAAGGTGATAAATATCCAATGCTGTTTCAATCTGATCGTTAGTCAGTGTGATGTAGCGCTTAGCAATTCGCCAATTACCTGCTTCCAGACGAAGCGTGTAACGGCATGATCCAGCATAAAACCAAGTACGACCATTCCGTACTACGGTTGTATGCCACCGGCAATTAACCACCGCATGATCACCCGTGAATGACTCCACTAGATCATTACCAATCAAATGGGACGTTCTCGGTAAAGGGGTTGAGGCAGGTGACGTGCCTGAAATGAACCGCCAGACTCGATCACTTAAAGCAGCTTTGCCTGCAAAATAAATCATTGAGACTTCGTTAAACGGATCACTAGTCAGCGTATGTTCATCAACCCAGGCCGGAAGCCAAAACACAATGTCGTCCGTATAGAAGCTTTGCCAGTCATCCCATCGCTGTTCATCCAATGCAATCGCTTGTTCTCGGATAACGCCTGTTAATTGCTGGAAAGCCTCAAAGGTTAGAGGCATTGTCATGATGCTGCTCCTTGAGTTGCTCGCTTCATCAAGCGAAGCCATTCGTCAAACTGACTCATTGAGCAACCTTCGTAGCCAATCAAACCACTACTTTCCAGTGGAACGCCTAGTGTTTTTGCTGTTTCATCTTGCCCAACAATCCGGTTATGCAGGCCAAAGGAAATAAAACTTTTCCCTGCGCTACTGGCACCCTCCGCTCCCTCGTGACAATATTCAAACTCGGCATTGTCGTCAGGCGTCCCCATGCCGGAGCCCATGAAAAACTCCTCATACTGTCGTAAGCGTCGAACTCTTTCAGCTGGACTTTCAACTTTTGGAGCTAGGCAGTAAAAAGTAATCTCTGTTTTATCGACGCTTATTGGACGAAAAGTTCGTATAAGCGTCGCCATCTGATCGAGCATATGCAAATTCGGATACACCGAGAGATTGCGAAAAATACTCGTCATCCATGTTGCACGGGTTTCGCCATAAGTTTGTGTGAGACGTTCTTTTTGCTGGTAAATCGGGCGGTCCTCAGGATTGGGAAAGTTAAACCAAATCCCCGTATGTCCATGACCAAAAGTCCATTGACGGCCCACTTTTTCATGCATCTTATCGATTTGCATGGTTTGAATGGCGCCAGCGCGTTCGGTCTTACGTTTCGCCACACCAAGAATAGACTTATGCGCATAATCTGGGTGCAAGCCGTCTCCACCCCCATTTTCCAGCATGAGTTTCCAGTTACCATGATAGATAGAGCTGGTTTTCCCTGGCAAAACGGTCCACCCTTCAGGACATTGATCAAACAGCATATCAATGAACTCTGCGGCACCACCAAGATGCTCCGCCAACGAGGGTACATCTGGATTTAGGCTGCCAAAAACAAACCCGCGATAATTTTCAACACGTGCAACCGGCTCTAGCGCAACCTGTTCGGTTGAAAATTCTTCTGTATAACCTTGCTCTTGCCGTTGCACCCACACCGCTTTTCCCTTAGCGTCAAAAGTCCAGCCGTGATAAGTGCACACGTGAAATTTTCGATTGCCTTGAGTGGTGCGACAAAGTTGCGCCCCCCGGTGTGAGCAGGCATTGATGAATGCATTGATCTGCTGCTCAGCATCCCGTTGAATAAAAACAGGCCGCCGCCCCATACTCATGGTGATGAAGTCATACGGGTTCGGCACTTGGCTTTCATGACACAGAAAAATCCATGAGCCTTCAAAAATCTGACTCAACTCCCAATCCAGCAGCGCAGGATCGGTGTAAATCGAACGGTCGACGCGATAGATGCCTTCGTCAGGACGGCGCTCAAACAAGGCATCCAGATCAGGCAAGGCAGAATCGCCGTCTTGCCAGCGCCGACTTTTTAATGGGGCATTCATGGTTTTCTCCTTGATAAACATCGCTCCAACGCCGATCAGTTCCCGGAGGGAACTGCAGCGGGGTAGGGCGTAGCAGTTAGCAGACGTCAAGCCTTGATATGTTCCTGGGTTTGCACGCCGCGGTTGTGCTTCGAGCAAAGTTTGCGCCAGTCGACAATCGCGCTATCGGCTTCGAAAAGAATTTCTTTTAACCAGCCCTCATCGTCGGCATAGAAACCCACCATCGCTTCTCTTGCCCAGACATCATCATTGTTAAAACCATCCAGCGCCATGGCGCGCCACTTGGTGTTGAATTCCTCCATGTAGACCTGTTCTTCTGCGGGCGAGGCGCAGCGTTTGCCGATGGTTTGAAAGTAATAGTGACTGTTTTCATCCACGGGAACATACCATTCAAACTGCGTGGTGGCGGGATCCGGAAAGGGTTGTACACGTAATACGCCCGGCAGCCAGATGGAAATATTGTTGGCGACGCGATTATGGCCAAAGTTCCCCGTACGGACGACTTTGCCGTCGATCTTTCCTTCGAATACCGGGACAGACGCTTCCGCTAACAAGTCAAACACGCCTTTGGCACCTTGTTCTTCATTGTCTTCAACAATGCGGGTGCGCATTTTTGCATCCCCTTTGGGTGCAAAGCCAAGAGGTAACGCCAGATCATTGCCCTTGATCAGGATAGAGTCTTTATGGATAAAGATATGCGCTGGATCAAACCCATTTTCGGCGGCGAGTCGCCAATTCGAATGGACAATTTTATTCTGGCCACAAATCACCATGTCGTCATCAAGAAATGTTGGTGGCACATCTGTCACCAGTGGCGGCGGATCAATATCACCGAGGAAAATGAAGACACACCCTTTGGCTTCTTGTACGGGGTAGACTTTTACCCGTTGCTTGCCAATTTGAATGCTTTCCGGATTGGTAATGATGTCACTCAGCAATCCGTCTTTCCAGCGGTAGGTCCAACCGTGGTACCAGCAGGTGATGGTTTCAGGGGTATAGGATTCAATTTTTACCGAGAAAGGCACGCCTCGGTGCAAGCAACGATCCTTGATGCAAAAAAGTTTGCCATTCACACGATTGACCAGTAAATCTTCGCCCAGCAGCTTGATTTTTTGTGGCTGACCTTCGTCAATATCTTTACCGAAGGCGACCGGATACCAGTGATTGCGAAAGCCTAATTTGGCATCAACATAACCTGCCCAGCCTTTCACTTTTTTCAAAATTTCTTCTTTGACATTAGCCATTACCTGTTGCTCCTTAAGTTAAGAATTGAAACCGACTGCGCTTACTTACACCGGAATCGCCATCAAGGTAGGCACACGCAAAGTATCGTAAATTGCCCGTTTAGATCGATAGCGCCAACCCTCCCCGGTTTTAATTACCTGATCTTCATACCGCCCGGCTTGGTAAATGATGGAGTCCCCTTCCTGATTCGTACGAATCACAAGATAGCTTGACTGCATCCTGGCTGTCGTTTTATCTATTGGTGTAATGACTAAACCTGACACCATATGACGATATGTCTGTGGTTCATAAAGATTAGCCTCACGCGTAGAAAGGATGCGATCTCGCATCATGCCTTGGCTATTGCAATAGATCAGCCCTATGGGCAAATCAGCATCCGCATTTTCTTTCGGAACAATTTCATAATGACCATCTACAGTAAATAATTCAGGCCAGGTTTCCAGCTGGTCATTGTCCAGTACGCTGATATAGCGTTCCTGCAAGCTGTAGAGTTCAAACCAAAGCAGCATTTGATCAAGTGATGTCATAACCATGCCCTCAAAGCGCCATCATTGCCTGATAACCCGTCCAGAAGCGACGGATCAGACTCTCGGTAATCAGTGTGTCTTGCTGGTCAGGCTGGCTACGCCCCATGTCCATGACCGAGGTGCTTTTGCCTTCGCGCAAGGTGCCGCGCTGTACTAGTTCGGTGGCATACCCATCTTCCATGGAAATATACCCGGCAGGCCCGACCAGGTTGGCTTGTTTGATGCGTAGCTCGCGCAATTCCGGCGTGTCGTCGGCATAGCCGAAAAAGTGAAAGACCAGTTCAAACTGATCCGGCGCTTTGGGTAACAACTGGCGCGCCACCAGCGAGTTGTGAATCTGCTGCAATACCAGCTGCGGGAAAATCGACTGGATGTGGTTGGTGGTAGCTTCTTCGTATTCATGTACATAGCCAAGAACCGACTCATCTTCGAGATGAAAGCCGTCGTTCATGGAGCGAATATCCTGAGCTTTGTACTCGGCCGCCGAGTTGTCGTCCTCAATGCGTGTGGCCGTGATGATGCTATGCAAACCCTGCGCTGCGTCCGGTAACGAGCGGGCTTTCATGCCCACCCGCAGGATGTTGAAGGTGGTGTGAAACAGGTGCAGCAAACTGGCATGGTAGGGGTCTTTGACGTTTTCGAAATACAGTTTCCAGTTGGCGTTGACATACTGTCGGGTGCACCCAAGATAGACGATGGGTTTGTGCATGATGCGGTCGATCCATGGTCGCATTTCGGCTCCGAGATACTCCGGCAAAGCAGCAACTGTGTCACTGAAGCTGGCAAAGATCAGGCCCTGGTAGCTTTCCACACGGAGCTTCTTCAGTCCGTGTTTTTTCATGTCGAAATCAGGCGGCATGCCGACCATCTGCTTTTGCCCGCGACGGAAAGGGATACCGGTCAGATTTCCATGACTATCGAAGTTCCATTGATGGTAGAGGCAGGCGTGGGAGGTGGCATTGCCGCGAGGAAGCGTACATAGTTTTGCCCCGCGATGGGCACAACGATTGACCCAGACGGCGAGACTGCCATCGGGGGTACGGGTGACCACGACCGGGGTGTCGCCTACGTAGGTACTCTTGAAATCACCCGGTTGGGGTATTTCAGCGTCCAGAGCGACGAAGTTCCAGGTGGAGCCGCGATAGATGCGCTCTTGTTCGCGCTCATAGATGGCAGGGGAACTGAAAACTTCGTAGGGAACGCGCGAGCCATCGCTG
>JALRCC010000040.1 GCA_023257495.1 Rugosibacter sp.
GATTCAACGGCATGTAAAGCTGAATCAGAAAGGCATTCACCAGCACGATGTCGCCCACCGTCATGCGCCCGGCGGCGACGCCTTCTGCCGCGCGCCACATCATCAAACTGACGCCTGCGGCAATGATGAGCGACTGGCCGAGGTTAAGCCAGGAGAGCGAAATCTGGCTCTTGATCTGTGCGGCTTCCCATTTCTTCAACTGCTCGTCGTAGCGCATGCGCTCCCAGGCTTCGTTGTTGAAATACTTGACCGTCTCGAAATTGATCAGGCTATCGACCGCGCGCACGTTGGCCGCAGAATCCAGCTCATTCACCGCGCGCCGCAGATGTGTGCGCCAGTTGCTGACCATCACCGTGAAGATGACATAAGCACTCAACGTGATAAAAGTGATGAAGCCGAAATCCCACGTGTAGCGGTAGAGCAAAATGCCCAGCACCAGGGCAATTTCAACGAAGGTCGGCAGGATTGCATAGAGCGTGTAGCTGATGAGCGAGCCGATCGAACGCGTGCCCCGCTCGACATCCCGCGTCAGCCCCCCTGTTTGACGCTCCAGATGAAAGCGCAATGAAAGCGCATGCAGATGCTCGAATACTTGCAGGGCAATGACGCGCACCGCCTGTTGCGTGACACGGGCAAAGAGAATTTCGCGCAACTCGGAAAACAGCGCGGTAGAAAACCGCAACGCACCGTAGGCCGCGAGCAGGCCGACCGGTACCAGCAAAAACGCCTGTTCGCGCGGCAGAGTAAAAGAATCGATGATGTCCTTGAACACCAGCGGCACCGCAATGTTGGCAAGCTTGGCAATGAGCAAACAGCTCAGCGCAAAAATCACCCGCGCCTTCCATGCCCACAAATACGGCAACAACGTTTTGATCGTCTGCCAGTCGTGGCGGGTGCCGGTCGCGGGGGCAGGCAGTGAAATGGAAGAAGGACGCATAATCAAAAAGAGTCAGCCAGGGATAAACCAGATAAAGACTAAACGAAACGCTAAGCGCGAGTGAGTGCAGCGGCCATCGGCTCGGTTGGCACGAGGCGTTTGCTGCCATCGGTGTTGAGCGCAACATACACCAGCTGCGCTTCGGTGACTTTGACGATCACCGGATCTTCGGGATGACGCTCGGCAAATACCTGAACATCCACGACGATGGAGGTTTTCCCCACGCGGATAATCTGCGTATAAAAGCTCACTTGGTCGCCCACGGAAATCGGCTGCTTGAAGACAAACGAGGTAACTGCCACAGTCGCCACCCGCCCGCGTGCACGACGTTGCGCGGCAAACCCGCCAGCAATATCCACCTGCGCCATCACCCAGCCACCAAAAATATCACCACTGCCATTCACGTCGGACGGCATCGGCACCACGCGCAACTCCAATGCCCCTTGTGGCGGGACGTGTACATTCTCATCAACTTCTGTTGCGCTTGTCATAGCAGCTTCCTTGTGACTGATTGCACTCATTCAGATTTCACCCATTCATCGAGCTGCCAGTATACAGGGTGGTGCCTGGCATGCCGCCGCCCACTCGCTCCCAGTCGATATGACTCAGTCTTTGAAGGCGACACCCGTAGACAGATAAGTCAGTAATCGCGGGCCGGGATGATAGCCCTGTGTCAGGCGACCTATCCTGAATCCGGCAGCTTCCAGCAGCGCAGGCATCTCGCGGTTGAGGTGGCATCCCCCCGCGATGGTCTTCCAATAGGGCGTGATGCGATCTTGCCAGCGCCGCACGGTGCGATCTGGCGCTGCCCCATGCTCCAAAAACAATAAGCGGCCACCCGGTGCCAACACCCGATGAACTTCCTTGAGGGCAGCTTCGATATCAGGAATAGTGCATAGCGTGTAAGTAGAGACCACGCAATCAAAACTGTGATCCTGCTTCGGGATGCGCTCGGCTGACAGCGGCATGAGATCAACCGCCAGCCCCGCCGCTCTGGCGCGTTGGCTAGCCTTGGGGTGCAGCCCCGGGTCCAGCCCGCACAGACAGGTCAATCTTTCCGGCTGGTAATACGGCAGATTACGCCCCGTCCCCATGCCGATTTCCAGCACCCGGCCTGAAGCTTCTGGCAAAAGCCCCTGGCGACCTCGTTCAAAAGTCGGCAGGCCACACACCAAGTCAATGACGCGCGGTAAAACATGGGCATCGTAAAAATGTTTCATGGCAAGTGTTGGCTAAAAAAGTGCTGGCTAAAAAGTCGGCACCCCAAGGGTACTTCCTGCGGGGCGTGCTGGTGATACGGCGCAAAAAAACAAGAAACCGCTCATTGCGTGTCGAGTTTCGTCTCGGGATGCTGCATGCGGTAATTGATCGGCCCACCCGTATAAGGCGCAAAGCCGGTGCCGAAGATCACGCCAGCATCAGCCAGATCGGCATCCTGCACGACGCCCGCCGCCATGCGTTCGGCGGTGGCAGCAAGCAGCGGTTTGAGCAGCCGTTGCATCAACCCGGAAAGAATAATGCCTGCAGATTTTTTTTGTGCTTGGCCTGCCGCCCACACGTAAAAACCCTGCCCGCTTTTTTTACCCAGATGCTCAGCCGCGACTAATTCCCCCAGCTTCTTGGGCTGCCTTTCCGCAGCGACCAGTTGTCGCCCCACCGCCAGTGCGATATCCAGGCCCACGGTATCGGCCAGCTCAATCGGCCCCATGGGCATGCCAAAGGCCAGCGCGGCGGCATCAATGGTTTCCGGTGCCATGCCTTCATCAACGCAGCGCATGGCTTCGTTGAGATAAGGCGCGAGCACGGCATTCACCAAAAAGCCCGGCGCATCATTCACGGGCAGTGGCAGTTTGTCTATCTGGCGCACGAAGGCGGCGGCCTGCTGCGAGGCAAGGCTTGATGTGGCATCACTGGCCACCACTTCGACCAGCGGCATCTGCGCTACCGGATTGAAGAAATGAATGCCCGCCAGCCGCCCCGGCTGTTGTAACCCACGGGCGATATCCGCCAGCCGCAAGGATGACGTGTTGGAGGCCAGCAGCGCTTCCGGTCTGGCGCGGCGCTCCAGATCGACAAACAGTTTTTGCTTGGCTTCAAGATTTTCAAAAATCGCTTCGATGATGACATCGGCCTGACGCACGCCATCGCCGTGCGGATCGGCAATCAATCGATCCAGCGTAAAACGCGCAGCCGTTGTATCGCGCAGTTTTTTCTCGAACAGCAATGCTGCGCGGGCAATGGCCGGGGCGATGCGCTCCACGTTTTGATCCTGCAAGGTCACCGTCAAGCCCGACAAGGCGCACCAGGCCGCGATATCGCCTCCCATGACGCCCGCGCCGACAACATGCACATGGCGTGGAATAAAACCGGGCGCTTCTTTGCCAAAACCCTTGAGCCGCTCCTGTAAAAAGAACACACGTAACAGATTTTTTGTCGTGGATGAGGTGATCAGCGCGTCAAGCGATGTGGGTTTTTCTTTCGCTACGAGCAGCGCATTGCCATCGTAATGCGCCCACATGTCGAGAATGGCATACGGCGCGGGATAGTGTTCCGGCCGAGCGCGGCGGGCGACTTGTTTTCTTGCTTGCGCGGCAACGATGCTTTTTAACGGGCCATTCAACAGCCGCTGAAAAAACGGCAACGTGCGTGGCATCTGGCCAGAATTCACCAACAGGCGCGCCGCATTGTCCATGACGCGCGGCGGCACGCAGACATCCACCAAGCCCATTTTTTGCGCGCGACGCGCGTCGATGCTTTTGCCCGTGAGCATCATGTCCAGCGCCGCCGCAGCGCCGACTTTTTGCGGCAGGCGCAACATGCCACCCCAGCCAGGCACAATGCCCAGCATCACTTCCGGCAGGGCGATTTTGGTTTGCGCTTCATCCACCGCAAGACGATAGCGGCAGGCCAGCGCCAGCTCCGTGCCGCCCCCCAGACAATGCCCGCGAATCAACGCCAGCGTCGGGTAGCTGACTGCCGCCAGCCGGTGATATAAATCCCAACCGCGCTTGATCAGCGCATGGGCTGCGGCACCTGAATCCAGCCGGGCCAACTCTTCGATATCCGCTCCGGCGATGAAACCTGCCGCCTTGCCGGATTTGAAAATCAGCGCTTTGGGCACTTGCCGATCGCATTCATCCAGCAGCGTCGTGAGCTCTGCCATCACCTCGGCAGTCAGCACATTGGTCGATGCATTTTGGCGATCAAGCATCGCCCAGGCCGTGCCGTCGGCATCGCGTTGCAGCTTCCAATGAACGAGGGTGGCTCGCGTGTTCATAACGTTATTCATCACAAGGCCTCCACCAGGACGGCACCACCCTGTCCGCCACCGATGCAGATGGTGGCGATGCCGCGCTTCTTTTTCTCGCGGCGCAAGACATGCAGCAGATGCAACACGATGCGCGTGCCCGACGCGCCCACCGGGTGGCCGAGCGCAATCGCACCCCCATCGATATTGATTTTGCGCTGATCGATCTGCCCCAGTGCCTGCGTCAAACCAAGTTCATTGCGGCAATAGTCCTCATCATTCCACGCGCGCAAACAGCCCAGCACTTGCGCGGCAAAGGCCTCGTTAATTTCCCAGGCATCAATGTCGTTCAACTGCAAACCCTGGCGCTGCAACAGCGATGTTGAGGCATGCACGGGGCCCAGACCCATCAGCGCCGGATCCAGACCGGCCCATTGCGTATCCACGATGCGGCCGATCGGTTGCAGCTGCCATTGTTCTACCGCAGCGGCAGAGGCCAGCAGAAGCCAGGCTGCGCCGTCGGTGATTTGCGAGCTGTTGCCGGCCGTCACGGCACCATATGTCCGATCGAAAAAAGGTTTCAGGCGCGCCAGATTTTCCATGCTCGAATCGCGCCGCAAGCCATCGTCATGCTTGTACACCGTGCCATCAGCGCCGACTAAGGGAATGATTTCCGGAATGACTTCTTCAAAATGACCGGCATCTTGTGCGGCGGCCAGGCGGCGATGGCTCTCGACTGCATAAGCATCCATCTCCTGCCGCGTGATACCGAACTTCCACGCCAGATTTTCTGCCGTCTGACCCATCATCAGGCCGACAACCGGGTCGGTCAAGCCACGCTCAAGACCGATGACGGGCGAGAGCAGGTTGCGCGGTCGCAGACGGAAAAACCATTTCAATTTTTCGCCAAAACTGCGTGCTGCCGCCATATCCGAAAACCACTTGACCATCGGTGCGGAATAAAACAACGAGGTGCGCGAGAGCGCATCGACCCCTCCGGCCAGCACCAGGCTTGCGCGTCCGCGCTGGATATTGGCGATGGCGGAATCAATCGCCTGTATGCCCGAGGCGCAATTGCGCATCACCGTCCACCCCGGCACCTTGTGGCCGCAACCCAGGCGCAGCGAAATAACGCGACCGATATTGGTTTCATCCACGCCAGGACTGACACAACCCACAATCACCTCATCCAGTGCCGTGGGCAAAAACACCTGCCGCGCCAGCAGTGCCCGGCCAGAGAGCGTGGCCAGGTCAGAGGCAGAAAACGGCCCCGGCGTGTTGCGTGATTTTAAAAACGGCGTGCGTGCGCCGTCGATGATGTAAATCGGTTCATTCACCACCCCGGTCATTCCCGCCATCATGCACCTCCTGCTGACGCGACCTTCCGCCGCTGCTTTATGAAAAAGCCTGTATCCCCGTTTGTGCGCGTCCCAAAATCAGGGCATGTACGTCGTGTGTGCCCTCATACGTGTTGACCACTTCCAGATTCACCACATGGCGGATGATGCCGAATTCATCCGAGATCCCGTTACCGCCCAGCATATCGCGCGCAACACGTGCGATATCCAGCGATTTACCGCACGAATTGCGTTTCATGAGCGACGTGATTTCCGGCGCAGCCTGGCCTTCATCTTTTAACCGGCCCAGTCGCAAACATCCTTGCAACCCCAGCGTGATTTCGGTTTGCATGTCCGCCAATTTTTTTTGCACCAGCTGATTGGCGGCGAGCGGTCGGCCAAACTGCTGACGGTCCAGCACATACTGCCGCGCGCGAAACCAGCAATCTTCCGCCGCGCCCAGCGCACCCCAGGCAATGCCATAGCGCGCCGAGTTAAGGCAGGTAAAGGGCCCCTTCAGGCCGCTGACATTGAGCTCGTTTTCATCCGGCACGAACACTTCATCCATCACAATCTCGCCCGTGATCGACGAGCGCAAACCCACCTTGCCGTGAATCGCCGGAGCGGACAAACCCTGCATGCCCTTCTCCAGAATGAAGCCACGAATCACGCCCTCGTCATTCTTTGCCCAGACCACAAACACATCGGCAATCGGCGAGTTGGTAATCCACATTTTCGCGCCCGACAAGCGAAACCCGCCCGCTACTTTTTTCGCACGGGTAATCATCGAACCGGGGTCGGAGCCATGATTCGGTTCGGTCAGGCCAAAGCAGCCGATCCACTCGCCACTCGCCAGCTTGGGCAGATATTTCTGTTTTTGTGCCTCGGTGCCAAAGTCGTTGATCGGCACCATGACGAGGGACGATTGCACGCTCATCATCGAGCGATATCCGGAATCAACGCGCTCGATTTCGCGCGCGACGAGACCGTAGGAGACATAACCGGCATTCGCGCAGCCATAGTCTTCCGGCAAGGTGACACCGAGAAGGCCCAGTTCGCCCATTTCATTGAAGATGGGCCGATCGGTCTTTTCATCGAGATAGGCTTCAATCACGCG
>JALRCC010000047.1 GCA_023257495.1 Rugosibacter sp.
GAAGCCCATCCCTGCCGCCAGCGTCATTTGCTTCATTCTCGTTCCTTCAGTGAATCAATCTTCCCATCAGACATCTCAATAGAAAAATCGTTCACACCTTGTTCAGTGTTTCCCTAAACGAATTTTTTCCGGACGTGCCATGACAAGGCTTCCTTGATACCTAATAATTTATATTTCGATGTTACACGAAGATTTTTCTTCAATCGTCTGATTATTTGGGAAAATACCTTCCATTTGAGGATGTGAATGTGTTCCATGTCGTTTTAGTTGCTCCCGAAATTCCACCGAACACGGGTAATGTGATTCGTTTGTGCGCCAATGCTGGAGCGAGGTTGCATCTGGTGGAGCCGCTCGGATTTGATCTTTCTGAATCCCAGCTGCGTCGTGCGGGGATGGATTATGCCGAGTTGGCGGTGGTCACGGTCCATGCTGACTGGGCTGCCTGCCGCACGATGCTCAAGGCGGAAGGCGCAACACGGCTGTTCGCCTTGACCATCAAGGGGACACGGCCTTATGCAAGTAGTGACGCCAGTACCCATTTTTTGGCGGATGATGTGTTTGTCTTTGGCTCGGAGTCCGGTGGATTACCCGCACAGGTGTTGGCGGATATTGCCCCGGAGAATCGACTGCGATTGCCCATGATGCCCGATAATCGTTGCCTGAATTTATCGAATACTGTAGCAATTGTGGTGTACGAAGCCTGGCGGCAAAACGGGTTCGTGGGCGGGATGTAGATGGACTACGATCGAACCCGTCCCCGGGGAGTGATGCAGCGCGGAATGTGAGGAGAGGCTTTAAAAGGCTTTACTCGGTGCGCGCATCACGCGCCATGAGCTGATGCACCGTCTCGCGGGGGCTAATGCGACCCTCGAGCAAACCTGCTACTGCTGCGGTGATGGGCATGTCGATATTCATGGCGATGGCACGCTGTGCAACCTCACGAGCAGTAAACACGCCTTCAGCCACGTGACCTAACGTATTTTGTATGGCTGCAAGATTCTGACCTTCGGCGAGTAGCAAACCGACGCGCCGATTGCGGGATAAATCGCCTGTACTGGTAAGAATCAGATCGCCCAGACCGGTAAGTCCGGTGAAGGTTTCGCGCCGAGCGCCGAGCGCTACGCCAAAACGGGTGATTTCCACCAAGCCGCGCGTGAGCAGCGCAGCGCGCGCATTGTGTCCCAAGCCCAGGCCATCACTCACGCCAGCGGCAATGGCCATCACGTTTTTAACGGCCCCGCCCACTTCAGCGCCGGTGAGATCGTCATTGGCATAAATGCGCAGGTTGCCGCCATGCAGGTGATGGGCGATGTCCGTGGCAAAAGCCATATCAGGTGCGGCTAGCGTCAGTGCAGTGGGTAGGCCGCGAGCAACTTCAAAGGCAAAGCTGGGGCCTGTGAGTGCGCCCCAGGAGGAGGCCGATGTTGCATCAGTTGTCGCTGTGCCCTGGTTAAAAACATCCGTTACCACCTGATGGGGCAGCTTGCCCGTCATGGCTTCCAGCCCTTTGCAGAGCCATAGAAAACGTCGCGGGGCCGGTGTGGTTCGCTTCAGTTGCTCAAGTAACGGTCGCAAACCCGCAAGGGGCGTCGCCAGAATCAGTAGTTCGGCGCAAGCAACGGCGGCATTGAAGTCGTTCGCCACTTGTAACGCTGCGGGAAATGGACAATCGGCCAAGTAACGCGGGTTTTCACGATGCGCGCTCATCAACGCGACTTGTGCGGCGTCGCGTGCCCACAGGCAAACCTGATGGCGTGGTGCCAGGGCAATGGCTAACGCGGTACCCCACGCGCCCGCGCCTAAAACGGCTATTTGCATGGTGTGCGATCTAGCACGTGGCTTGCCGGGCTTGCACCATTACAAGCCCCACACCTGCGCCGATTTGATAAAACCTTGTTGACCATCGCGATGCTTGACCTTGGCCCATCCAGCAGGCAGGGTTTCGAGGAGGGTCAGGACAACATCGCGCTCGGCTTCAAACACAAGTGCCGCTTTATCGTCGGCTGCAGCACGAATTTGCGCCCGCGCCACAATCACCATGACCTGGCGGGTTTCGCTGAGGTGTTTTTTTTCTATCCAGGCAAGATCACCTTTATTGTCACGCACCTTGACCCAGCCTTCCAGACTGATGACACGCTCTACCGGTGTGCCGGGATGGATGATGAACAAAGGCTTGGCTTTACTGGAGGGAGCATCAAATAAAACGGCTGGTGCTGCGATGGAAAGAAAATCCAGCGCAAATGCCGCTGTTGGTGCCACGATAAGGGCGAGGGCACCAAGCAGGGTGACGGCAATCGTTATCGCCTGGCACCCCGGTTGTTTTCTGCGCCGTATCACCATCGCCGACTATTGCAGGGAAGTAGGTGCCGCGCTAGTGGCCGCAGCTTGTTCAGCGGCACGCTGCTGGTACAGTGCTTCAAAATTGACCGGCGCAAGAATCACGGGTGGGAATCCCGCACGATTGACGGCATCCGAAATGGTCTCGCGCACATAGGGAAACAGAATGTTGGGGCAGCCAACTGCCAATACGGGCTCCATATCCTGCTCGGGGACATGTTTGATCTGAAAAATACCTGCTTGCGCGGCTTCAACCAGGAAAAAGACTTTTTCTTCCTTTTGCGCCGTCACCGTCACTGTTACCGTGACTTCAAAGACACCGTCGCTGACATTCGTGGCCGTGCTTTGAATTTGCACAGAGATCGCCGGGGCTTCGCGTTCCAGATAAATCTGGGGTGCGTGTGGCACCTCAACGGAAAAGTCTTTCACGTAAATTTTTTCGATGGTAAAAACAGCTTGTTGATCGCTC
>JALRCC010000065.1 GCA_023257495.1 Rugosibacter sp.
TATGCCGAACGTGAAGATGTCAAAGCATTCATCGACGAGATGGTCACCGAATACCGTTACGAGCGCGCGACACTCGATGCCCTGTTTCATTTCACCCAGCCTATCCCCTCGGTATTAAAAGCCATCCGCCCACCGGCTGATCCGGGGATACGCTCCTGGCGCACTTATCGCAGCCGCTTTGTTGAGCCAGTGCGCATTGCAGCGGGTAAAAAATTCATGCAGCGTTACGCTACCGAACTCGCTGCGGCAGAGGCGCGCTTTGGCGTGCCCGCCGATATCATCGCGGCGATTATCGGCGTCGAGACGATTTACGGCAAACACACGGGCAGCTACACCACCTTTTCGGCGCTCACCACCCTGGCCTTTGACTATCCGCCACGTGCCAAACTATTCCGTCAGGAACTGATCGAACTGCTCTTGCTAGCCAGGGAAGAAAATCGCCCGATACTGAGCTACACCGGCTCCTACGCCGGTGCGCTGGGCTTGCCACAGTTCATGCCTTCTTCACGACGAAAATATGCGCTGGACTTCGACAACGACGGCAAGATTGATCTCGCTACCAGCCCGGCCGATGCGATCGGCAGCGCTGCAAACTTTCTAGCCGAACACGGCTGGGAAAAAGACGGCCCCATCGCCCAGCCTGTCACAGTGAGCGGCGATGGCATTCAAGCACTGCTTGACGAAGGCATCACACCACAGCGCCGCCCCAGCGAATTTGCTGCACGGCAGGTACAGATACAAAAAGTCGGCGCTGGTGACACGGCGGCCAATGGCCAGCTCAGCGATCAACCCGCCGCCTTGATCGACCTCGTCACCCCTGACGCGCCTACCGAATACCGTCTGGGTTACCGCAACTTTTATGTCATCACCCGCTACAACCGCAGCAGCTTCTACGCCGCTGCGGTGATGGATTTGGCGGATGCGTTGAAAAAATCCGCGGCTTTTTAGCCTGATCATATCCATGCCCTGAGGGATACTCACATCCCGCTTGTACTACGACCCTGTCGCGGTGAGGTTCTCCCGACGAGCACAACTTCTTTGGTTCATGCGTTCACTTGCCACAGAAGTTATAGTTGCGCATCGCAATGCCCATTCCAAGACAGCTCCCCATGAATTACCAAAAACTGCCAGGAAGCATCCTTGCACTCGGGCTGGTCAGTCTGTTCATGGATGCCTCTTCAGAGATGATCCACAGCCTGCTACCGGCATTTCTGGTGACTGTACTGGGCGCGAGCGCCTTGTCGGTCGGCTTTATCGAGGGCATCGCTGAAGCAACAGCTGCCATCGTCAAGGTATTTTCGGGAGCAATTTCGGACTGGATGGGGCGCAGAAAACCGCTGGTGCTACTGGGCTACGGGCTGGCTGCACTGACCAAACCGCTGTTTCCGCTCGCTACGGGCATGGGCGCAGTACTTACCGCACGGTTTATCGACCGCATTGGCAAGGGCATACGTGGTGCGCCGCGCGATGCGCTGATCGCCGACATCACGCCGCCGGAAATTCGCGGCGCGGCCTATGGCTTGCGCCAGACGCTGGATACCGTGGGCGCTTTTGCCGGACCACTGCTGGCGATGACTCTGATGGCGGCATCGCAGGATAACTTTCGCCTGGTTTTCTGGGTGGCTGTAATCCCGGCGTTTATCTGCGTACTGCTGATTATTTTCGGCGTCAAGGAGCCGGAGATCACACGACCAGCAGCGCACATGACAATAAAAACTCGACCAAATCAACCCATACACCGTGAAAACCTACGTCGGCTGGCACCCCGCTTCTGGTGGCTGGTGGCGTTTGCGGCGGCACTCACGTGCGCGCGTTTTTCCGAAGCATTTTTACTGCTGCGTGCCGAGAATGTCGGGATGGCTGTGACCTGGGTACCCACTGTCTTGATCGTCATGAATGTCGTCTATGCTGCCAGCGCCTACCCTTTTGGCAGGCTGTCCGACAATGGCGGGCGCCGCCGTTTATTGCTCTGGGGTATAGGTTTTCTGATCGTATCCGACCTGGTGCTGGCACTCGCTAGCAGCATCTGGTTGGTCAGTTTAGGTGCCGCCTTGTGGGGCCTGCACATGGGCGCAACGCAAGGGCTGCTGTCGGCGCTGGTAGCGGATGCAGCACCGGCGGATTTACGCGGCACGGCTTTTGGTGTGTTCAATCTTGCCAACGGCCTGGCGCTACTTGCTGCCAGTGTGATTGCCGGCGGTTTGTGGACAGCCTTTGGCCCGGAGATGACTTTTTATGCCGGTGCCATGTTTGCAACGCTGGCGTTCATCGGATTGCTCAGCGGATTAAACACCCGCAAACCTCGACAACAGCTTAGGTGACATCATAGTAATACGGTTTAACGGGCACCTTGGCCGCAGCATCTTGCGTCATGGCTTCCAGCGACCGGGGCGCTTTATCCCACCACAGCGCACGCCCGGCGCTTTGTGCGGCGGCCTGTTCCGGGTGTGCTGCCATCCAGTCGCGCATAAATCGAGTAAATTCAGATTCGTATTGAGCCATTGCGTATCTTCTCTTTCTGGTATTTTCAGTTAGTGATGTGGATTAATGTAGCGCGTCAGACGAAGCACCTCGGGCACTCGCCGCAAAGCGCGCAGGATACGCGCCAGATGCACGCGATCAGTCACCTGCACAGTGAAATACAGCGTGGTGGAGTCACGATCATCTTCCACACTCACATCGATAATGTTTGCATTACTCTCGGCAATTTCTTTTGCCAGCCGTGCCAATAAGCCGCGCGCATTTTTAACAATCACGCGAATGGTGACATCGAACAGATGATCCGGCGTCACATCCCAGGCAACATCCACCCAGTTGCCACGCTCGCTTCTAAGCTTGGCCAACACAGGGCAATCATGCGTATGCACAACCAACCCCTGTTCTTTGCGAATCAAGCCAACAATCGGGTCACCAGGAATCGGGCGACAACATTTGCCCAGCTGCACGGCAATGCCTTCAGTGCCGCGAATCATGATTGCCTGCCGCGCACGCGGCTGTTTCGCCGTCAAGTTCGTGGGCGACACATCCAGCCCTTCGGCCAGGCGGCGCGCCACAATCGCGGGCAAGCGCTTGCCCAAACCAATATCCGAGAGTACGGCGCGTTTTGAGCGCACACCGGATTCTTTTTTGAAGCGATCCCATGCCTCGGGCAGAATTTTGGCCGACGCGATGCCCATCTCATGCAGTGCATGCGCAAGCAGCCGTTCGCCTAGCGCCACCGATTCCTCGTTTTGCTGGGTCTTTAAAAAGTGACGGATTCTGAATCGTGCCCGAGCACTCTTCACATAACCAAGCCAAGCCGGATTGGGTGCCGCATGGGGTGCCGTAATCACCTCGACACGGTCTCCATTTTTCAGCTCTGTACGCAGTGGTGACGTTTCAAAATTGATACGACACGCCACGCAACGATCACCAATATCGGTATGCACCGCATAAGCAAAATCAACCGCTGTCGCACCACGCGGCAAGGCAAAGATTTTCCCCTTCGGACTGAACACATACACTTCGCCCGGGAAGAGATCGACTTTGACATGCTCAAGGAACTCCGACGCTGTCCCTGAATCAGACTGCAACTCGATCAACGACTGCAGCCACTGATGCGTTTTTTGCTGTATCTGACTGATCCCGGATTCATCTTTATAGAGCCAGTGAGAAGCCACGCCCGACTCGGCGACATTGTGCATTTCTGCCGTGCGAATCTGGATTTCAACCGGGGTACCAAACGGGCCGATCAGTGTGGTATGCAACGACTGATAGCCGTTGGCTTTGGGAATGGCAATGTAATCTTTGAACTTGCCTGGAACAGGAGGGTAAAGCGCATGCAATGCCCCCAGCGCAAGATAGCAACTCGGCCTGTCTTTCACCACAATACGAAAACCGTAAATATCCAGCACTTGCGAAAAGCTCAGCTGCTTTTCACGCATCTTGCGATAAATGCCATACAAATGTTTTTCACGGCCCATGACTTCAGCATCCAGCCCTGCACCGGGCAGCGTCGTGCGTATCGCCTCAAGAATTTTACTGACCACCTCGCGCCGATTGCCCCGCGCTTTTTTAACAGCCTTTTCCAGCACGCGATAACGCATGGGCTGGCCATGACAAAAAGCAAGCTCTTGCAGCTCGCGGTACAAGGCATTCAGGCCTAGTCGATTAGCGATAGGCGCATAAATATCCAGCGTTTCCCGGGCAATTCGCCGCCGCTTATCCGGTCGCATGGAGCCCAGCGTCTGCATGTTATGTCGCCGGTCAGACAACTTGATGAGGATAACGCGCACGTCGTGCGCCATCGCAAGCAGCATCTTGCGAAAATTATCGGCTTGCGCCTCTTCAAAACTTTGGTGCTCGATGCGATCAATCTTGGAAACACCATCCACCAGATCGGCCACACCTTTGCCGAACCGCTCGATCAGCTGATCTTTGGTAATGTCGGTGTCTTCCATCACGTCGTGCAGCAACGCTGCACTGAGCGCCTGCACATCCAGATGCCAATCGGCCAATCCGGCAGCGACGGCCAGCGGATGAGAAATGTAAGGCTCACCACTGACCCGCATCTGGCCACTGTGTGCCGCCTGAGAAAAGAGATACGCCTCGTCCACGCGGGCGATATCATCAGGACTCAGGTAAGTGGCAAGCTTCGCGTTGAGATCTGCTAGGCTGACAGAAGAATGGATGGGTGCGGGAATCCCTGATGGCGAGGAATCCGACTTCAACTGCGGAGCTGGGTTAGCAGAGCTAGCTGATAGATTGTCAAATTTACCGGCTAACGGCTTGGCCGATGCAGATGGCAGAGGGGGCTGTGTCATGGCGGACATAACTCACCCCATACACCGATCAGTTATGCGGCTTTCGAACGGGTCAAAATTTCGACCCCCACTTTGCCAGCAGCAATTTCACGCAGAGCGATCACCGCCGATTTATCATTGTCCGGCTCCACTTGCGGGGTGCTGCCCATGGCCAGCTGACGCGCGCGATACGCCGCGACCAACGTGAGATCAAACCGGTTGGATATTTTCTTGATGCAATCGTCGATAGTGACACGAGCCATGAAATTTAGTCCTGTTCAAAAAGGCGGAATACTTCGGGATGACGAGCCAGCTGACGCTTGACTCTCAAACGGGATGCACGCACGGCAGCAATCAGCTCACCCAGTGCCACATCCAAGTCTCTGTTGATTATAACAAAATCGAACTCATACACATGCCGCATTTCATCACGTGCAGCAGCCAAACGCCGCGCGATAACTTCTGGGCTATCCGTTGCGCGCTGTTGCAGCCTGTGTTTCAGTTCTTCCATGCCAGGCGGCAAAATGAAAACACCTACCGCTTCGATAAATTCCCGCTGAATTTGTTGCGCGCCTTGCCAGTCGATCTCCAGCAACATATCCGTGCCGGATGTCATTTGCGCCTCCAACCACGCGCGTGACGTGCCGTAATAGTTGCCATGCACTTCGGCTGACTCGACAAAATCACCCCGGCTACGCATCGCCATGAACTGTGGCAAATCAACAAAGTGATAGTCGCGCCCGTCAATCTCGCCCGGTCGTGGCGCGCGGGTAGTGTAGGAAACAGAACGTCTCACCTGTGGATCACTGGCCAGCAAGCGACTGACCAGCGTGGTCTTGCCCGCGCCAGAAGGGGCTGAAACAATAAATAAAGTACCTATCGTCATGATTTGGTCATGGTGTGCTGGGCTAAAAGCAGTCAAAAACAGAAGAGTAACCGCAGTGTAGAGGACACGGCCCCAAAAAGGGAAGTTCGCCAAAGCAGCACCATCAAAGAAGACAAACTTTACCCCTGACTTGATCGGCACCACTGAAAAATTCATGCGCATCGAATAAACTCGCCTCATGAAGCGCTTTGCACGTCTCTCAACTGCCACCTTCCCATCCCGGCTATTGCTCTGGCTGGGCTGCTTTGCGATGGCTTTGCACCTATGGGCAGGCACGCAACTCATGGGCATGAAACCTGCAAAGGTTGATAGTCAAGGTAATTTTGTTGCTGAAATCTGTACAGCGCTAGGCATTGTCGGCGCTCAGGCAACGGCGAATCAAGCAGCGAATCAAGCGACGAACAGCCCCGATCCGACGGCCAGCAACAGTAATACCCATGACTGCTGCACACTGTGCGTCGCCAGCGCGCCTTTGCTGCTCACCAGCGCCTCGCTCGCCGTATCACCAGCGCCGACTTTTAGCGTCATCGCTGCCGCATCCTTCCCGACCCGTCCTGCGTCATTCGTCTGGACGGCGCATCCACCGCGCGGACCACCCGCCACCGTTTGACCCTTCTTGCACGCTGAAGTCCGGCCCGTCGCCAAGGCAGCAGTCTTGGCCGCGAGTAGCCGTGAATCGCCACAGTCAGCGTATTCAGCCCATTGCCAGCCGTTGCGCATCCATCGCGCCGAACTGTCACGAGCATCCAGAAATGAACTCAAACGGAGTCTCCCATGTATTTCATCAACACTGCCCGGTGCCACCTATTGCTCCCGGCCATCCTGCTTGCCACCACCAGCGCAAACGCTGCCTGTGGTTCTGCCTTTTGCGCTATCGACACCCATTGGGATGCGCAAGGACTGACGCATACCGAAGGCCTCAGCCTCAACCTGAATTATTCCTGGGCCAAGGCCGACCGGCTACGCGCCGGATCGCATCGCATCAGTGCTGACGCACCCAGTGCCAGCGACGAAGAGCTGGAGAATAAGCGCACCATCAACCAGATCCTCAACGCCGATATCGAATACGCGCTCAATCCGCGCTGGAACATCGCCGTGGGCATCCCGCTGGTCATCCGTGATCATGCGCACACGCTGGATGCAAGCACTGGCTCGCCCGTCGAACAACAAGCCCAATTCAGCCAGCTCGGGGATATCCGCGTCGTCGGCAAATACAAACTGGAGAGCGGCAACCCGTTTTCGGGTAGCGGCCTGCGCATCGGCCTCAAGCTGCCGACCGGCGATATCCATAAGACCATGTCACCCAACGACCCGTCCGATCCGGCCACGCCTTACCCACTGGAACGCTCATCCCAACCCGGGACGGGGAGTACCGATCTGATCCTCGGCGCTTATCGTTATGGCGGTACACCCAGCAGTCGCTGGAACTGGTTTATCAGCGGCGAAGCGCAAACGCCGATGGCTACGCGTGACGCGTACCGGCCCGGGAAAACACTCAACCTGAACCTCGGCCTGAGCCACACGCTATCGAACAAGGTCAGCGCCTTGCTGCAACTCAATACACAAGTCCGCGGCCGCGATACCGGCGCTAACGCCAATCCCGCTTCCGGCGGCTATTCGGTAAATCTGAGCCCCGGCCTGTCCGTTGTGGTCGCGGCGCAAACCCGCGTGTATGGCTTCCTGCAAGCTGCTTTGCGGCAGTACGCCAATACCGATCCGAATGGCCACGGCCAGCTCACCGCCCCCTGGTCACTGGCCATGGGCATCAACCACCACTTTTGATTTTCCCAACCCTATTCCAACTTTAAGGAGCCGTTCCCATGTCCCACATCATCCGCATCAGCATCCTGTTTTTTATCGCCGCTTTTTCGGCCCATGCCGAAGTCACCGTGCAAGGCCCCTGGGTTCGCGCCACCGTCGCACAACAAAAAGTCACCGGCGCATTCATGGCCATCACCTCGACAGTTGATGCGCATGTCGTCGGCATCACTTCCCCTGTGGCCGACCGCGTCGAAATTCACGAAATGAAAATGAACAACGAGATCATGACCATGCGTGCCATACCCAGCCTGCCGCTTGACGCAGGCAAAACCGTCCAGCTTGCGCCGGGCGGCTTTCACATCATGCTGTTTGGCCTTCATCAGCAGGTCAAGGCCGGCGACAGCGTACCGCTCACGCTGATGATCGAAGACAGCCAGAAACGGCGTAGCTCCGTCGACATCAAGGCCATCGCAAAATCAGCCGCACCGCACTGAAGGAGCGATCCCATGTCAATCCAGTCACGCATCCATATTGCCCTCGCCAGTGCATTGCTCGCCTCGAACCCCGCAGCCGCAAAAGAGTCGGCCATGGAACCAATTATCGTTAAAGCTACCAGGCCATCCAATGCATTCTTGCCCAGCACAGCAGTCGACGCGGCCGATATTGCCGCGCAACGGGCCGCCACCAGTGACGCCGCCAGCCTGCTTAAAAATATCCCCGGCGTCAGCCTGTATGGCGCAGGTGGCGTATCCAGTTTGCCGTCGATCCACGGCCTGGCGGATGACCGCCTGCGCATCAAGGTCGATGGCGCAGACTTGATTGCCTCTTGTCCGAATCACATGAATTCGCCGTTGTCCTATCTTGACCCGAGTCAGGTTGCAACGCTCCAGGTCTATGCGGGCGTGACGCCAGTCAGCGTCGGCGGCGACAGCATTGGTGGCACCATCGTTGCCGTAACCGCCGCGCCGGAATTCGCCGCACCGGGGCAAGATCCACTGCTCAAAGGCCAGATCGGCGCGTTTTATCGCAGCAACAACAATGCGCGCGGCGGCAATCTCTCCGTGACTTATGCCACGGAGATGCTCAACATCACCTACAACGGCGCCACCGCGAAAGCCGATAACTACACCGCCGGCGGCGACTTCAAAACCACTACCGCCACCGGCCGGCCGGGCCACACGCTGCCGCTCGACGAAGTCGGCTCGACAAGCTACAAGACCAACAACCATGCGCTCAATCTGGCGCTGAAAAAGGACAACCACCTTTTTGAAGCCAGGTTCAGCTTTCAGGATGTTCCCTATGAAGGCTTTCCCAACCAGCGCATGGACATGCTGGATAACACCGCGCGCCGCATCAATCTGCGTTACCTTGGCGAATTCGACTGGGGTTCGCTGGATGCCCGCACATACCGTGAAACCGTCACGCACTTCATGAATTTTGGCGACGACAAGCAGTTCTGGTATGGCAATGCGCCAGGCATGCCGATGCATACCGAAAGCAAAAATACCGGTGGCGCGGCCAAAGCCAGCATCCGGCTCACCGGGCAAGATCTGTTGCGCATTGGCGGCGAATACCAGCGCTATCGGCTGGACGACCGCTGGCCCGCCTCCGGCAGCGGCATGATGATGGCGCCGGATGAGTTCCTGAATATCAATAACGGCCAGCGTGACCGTGCCGCGCTCTTTGCCGAATGGGAATCGCGCATCAACCCGGCCTGGATGACACAACTCGGCGCGCGTTATGAGCGGGTCAAAATGGACGCCGATCCGGTGCATGGTTACAGCGCCCTGTACGCCATGGACGCTAATGCCTTCAACGCCGAGGACCGCAAAAAAACCGATCACAACTGGGACATGGCGGCACTCGCGCGTTATACCGCCAGCACGACGCAAGACATTGAATTCGGCTTTTCGCGCAAGGTGCGCTCGCCCAACCTGTATGAACGCTTTGCCTGGTCGCATACCGGCATGGCCATGCTGATGGTGAATTTTGCCGGTGACGGCAACGGCTATGTGGGCGACGTGCACTTGAAACCCGAAAAAGCCCATACCGTCAGCGCCACGTTCGACTGGCACGCCGCTGACCGCAACTGGGCATTCAAGGCCACGCCATACTACAGCTACGTCACCGACTACATCGATGCCAACCGTTGCGGCAGCGGCATGGGCATGATGGCGGCCTGCGGTGGCACGGTGAATAATAGCGGCGGCTCGAAATTCGTCTATCTGCAATTCGCCAACCAGTCCGCACGGCTCTATGGTCTCGATCTTTCCGGCCATATGCCACTGGCCCAAACTGATGGCCGGGGCGAATTCAGTCTGTCGGGTTTGCTCAACTATACCAACGGGAAAAACCGCGACACAGGGGATGCCCTCTACAACATCATGCCGCTCAACCTGAAGTTGTCGCTCAGCCACAGCCTCGGCGGCTGGACCAGCAACGCCGAACTGCTGCTGGTCAAGGACAAAGGCGATGTGTCGGCTGTGCGCAACGAAATCAAGACCCCGGGTTACAGCCTGGTCAATCTGCGCACCAGCCGCACCTGGGGGAAAACCCGGCTGGACCTTGGCATCGACAACGTCTTCGACCGCCTCTACCGGATGCCGCTCGGCGGCGCGTATGTCGGCCAGGGCAGCACCATGTCCGGCACGGCGACACCTTGGGGCATCAGCGTTCCCGGCATGGGCCGTTCGCTCTACAGCGGCTTGTCCTATGCTTTCTAGATTGCGCTGCACCTGAAGAAAGCGTTCCATGGTGCCGTATCTCCAGCAAAAAGTCGGCACCCCAAGGGTACTTCCTACGGGGCGCGCTGGCGATACGGCACCCATTCAACCTGCGACCTCACGGTAGCTCTCACAGCGGCTATCCAGCATACACTGCCACAAGCTTGACCATAGAGGCCCTGCCGGACATTGCTCTCTCACGCAACTCACTCCCATCAAAACCGTTGTGTCATAATTTCTTCATACGGCATTTCTTTGTTATATCTCTCAACTGTAACAACAACCACCGGATGATCCTGACCCGCCATGAAATATAGTCATTCAAAAACCGAAAGCGCAGAATATTTACGCTTGGCCTTGCCGCTGATGTCCAAACAGGATGCACCCTTGCATCCCATCAGTTACGCCGTCTGGTATGAATATGTCTCGGGAATGAATCGCTCGCTGAGTGCAGCAGTCGATGCCCTATCTGCTCGCGATGTCCCACTGACGGGAGAAGAAGTCGAAGCCCTGTTTGACCAGCATATAGCGGATATCAGCAGTGAAACGACCGCATCCATCAGCCGTGAATTTCAGCGCATTATCAGCGGGATTGCCGTCTCGACCGGTGAAGTTGCCAAAGAAGCAGGTCACTTTGGCCAAACGTTGCTGGATATCGAAAAAAATAGCGCCCTGCCGGGGGCCACGATCGATATCAAAGCCCTGATCGCCAGCACCCAGGCTATGCAGGCCTCAACAAACACGCTTAAAGCCAAGTTGGCAGAAAGTCAGCGCGAAATCGAGTCGCTACGCGAGGAAGTGACCCGAGTACGCGATGCCTCTTTGCAGGATGCGCTTACCGGACTCACCAACCGCCGTGGGTTTGACCAGGCGATTGATGCCTGCCTTGGTTCGTTAAGTGCTGAAGATGCGACCGATCCCTCCGCGCAGCCTTGTTTGTTGATGTGTGATATTGATCACTTCAAAAAAATCAATGATAACTATGGCCATTTGTTTGGCGACAAAGTGATTCGCGCAGTCGCACAAGTGCTCACAGACAACGTCAAAGGACGTGACACTGCGGCGCGCTACGGTGGTGAAGAATTTATCGTACTGCTGCCAAACACCCCACTGGAAGGCGCACGCGCCTTGGCTGAAAAAATCCGCAGCACCATCGAAGGAGGGCGCATCAAGAAGGGCGGCGGCGAAGAAACGGCCAAAGTGACGATCTCGCTGGGCGTCTCGCGATATGCTCCTGGTGAATCGAGCGCATCATTCATCGAGCGCGCCGACAAAGCCCTGTATGTCTCCAAACAGAGCGGACGCAATCAGGTGTCGTTAGCTCCAACTTAAAAATAAAAACAGCATAGGGTAATCTGCTCTAACCCTGCATGAAACAAACAGCTGGCTCAGAGCTGGCTCAGTGTTTCTCTAGCCGAAAAACCGATTCTGCGGTCGTTGCAAACCCAGGTTTTCACGTAGTGTTCTGCCTTCGTATTCGCGGCGAAACAGCCCGCGCCGTTGTAACTCAGGCACCACTTTGTCAACAAAATCATCCAGCCCCGCAGGCAGGTAGGGGAACATGATATTGAAGCCGTCGCACGCCTTGCCGTAAAACCATTCTTCCATCTGGTCGGCGATCGTTGTCGGCGTGCCGATCATCTCCAGCGTGCCAAAAGCGCCGCCGATGTATTGCGCCAATTCACGCACGGTATAGCCTTCATCGCGGCTCATGGCCACCAGCTTTTGCCGCGCGGTATGGCTGGCATTTGTCGCTGGCAAATCTTCCGGCAAGGGTTTGTCAAGATCGAAGCCGGCAATGTCGCAGCCCAGTTGCCCGGCCAGTGAGGCGAAACCGCTTTCGGGATACACCAGGCTATCGAGATGACGTTTTTTGACGCGCGCTTCTTCAACCGTATCACCTACCACGACAAATGCACCTGGCAGAATTTTCATCTGTCCCGGGTCACGCCCCACCGCCTGCATTCGCGCCTTGACATCGATGTAATACTGTTGCGCCACATCGATTTTGTTCAGGCCGGAAAACACCACCTCGGCGGTTTCCGCCGCGAGCTGGCGACCGGCTTCGGATTGCCCAGCCTGCACAATCACCGGCCAGCCCTGAATCGGACGCGCCACATTCAACGGGCCACGCACTGAAAAATACTTTCCCTTGTGATCCAGCACACGCAGCTTTTCGGGATCGAAATACACACCGCTCGCGGTATCGCGAATAAAAGCATCGTCTGCCCAGCTATCCCACAGGCCAGTCACGACATCGTAAAACTCACGCGCGCGCACATAACGCTCGTCATGCTCCATGTGTTCTTCACGGCTGAAGTTCAACGCTTCTTTAGGGTTGCTGGAGGTCACCACATTCCAGCCCGCGCGCCCGTTACTCAAATGATCAAGCGAAGCAAACTTGCGCGCCACGTGATACGGCTCGTTATAGGTTGTCGATGCCGTTGCCACCAGACCAATGTGTTCTGTCACCATCGCCAGTGCGGGCAGCAACGTCAGCGGATCAAATGAAGTCACCGTCGCGCTGCGCTTTAAGGCATCCATCGGCATATTGAGCACCGCTAAATGGTCGGCCATGAAAAACATGTCGAACCGTCCGCGCTCAAGTGTCTGGATAAAACGCCTGAGATGCGCCAAATTAAAATTGGCATCGGGCAAGGCACCAGGATAGCGCCAAGCGGCGGTGTGAATAGTCACCGGACGCATGAACGCGCCCAAACGAATTCTTGAGTCATCAGACGACATGTCGATCTCCTTTTGATTTTTTATCTTATTCCAGATTCTGTACCTGCTCGCGCATTTGTTCGATCAGCAATTTCAATTCCAGCGCAATCGCCGTCACTTGACCTGACACCGATTTCGAGGCCAGGGTATTGGCCTCCCGATTCAATTCCTGCGTCAGAAAATCCAATCGCTTGCCCACCGCACCCCCTTTTTTCAGCACACGCTCGACTTCATCCAGATGCGTCACCAAACGGGCAATTTCTTCTGCCACATCAATCTTGGCAGCAAACACCCCCACCTCCTGACGAATGCGATCTTCATCCAGATTGGCCACCGCTTCACGCAGCTTGGCCGACAGGCGCTCACGATACGCAGCAAGGGCTGCCGGCAGCAGCGGTTCAGCAGCGCGCACCTGCTCACGCATGCGATCGGCACGTTCTTGCAACACGGCGGCCAGCTTGGCTCCTTCACGTTCGCGGCTGGCGACAAATTCATCCAGAAGGGTGGCAAACAGGGCCAAAGCAACACTCTGCAACTGGTTAGCTGCAACGCCCTCGTCTGCCAGCACACCTGGCCAGCGCAACACTTCGGCGACAGTCAATGCTTGTGCCTGCGGTAATACTTGGCGCACCGTCGCCTCCATGCGGCCCAGCTCGGTCAGCACTGCCACGTTCGGTGTGCGCTCGCGTGTCGCACCGCCCTGCCCTGGCTGTGCCATGAGATAAGCGCGGCATTCAAGCTTGCCACGACCGATGCGTTCGGTAATTTTTTCGCGTAGTGGCATTTCAAGAAAGCGTAACTCTTCACCCAGCCGAAAACTGATATCGAGATATCGAGAATTCACGCTTTTAATTTCCAGATTCAATACTGCATCGCCGAGGTCTTGGCTCGCAGCGGCATAGCCAGTCATGCTGTGTATCATAGGTATCATGCGCTCGCAAATTAAAATCAGCAGCCTCGTCCGCAGGCTGTGGTATACAGCAGGCTGCTGAAAAACGAGAACTACTACAGTATAGCTATCTATCCAAGTCTGCCCTCATGAATCACCCGCTGCCGACCGGCTCGATGCTGGAAAATTATCGTATTGAACGCCAAATTTCCTGTGGCGGGTTTTCCATCATCTATCTGGCCTATGACGCGAACCATCAACCCCTGGCGATCAAGGAATATATTCCGCAAACGCTGGCTCTTCGTGCTGCGGGCGAGGTTGCATTGCAGATTCCCCCAGAGCATCAGGCCGAATTTCAACGCGGGCTGGCTTATTTCTTTGAAGAAGCACGGGTGCTGAGTGGCTTGAATCACCCCAATGTCATTCGCGTGCTGAATTTTTTTCGCGCCAATGGCACTGCCTATATGGTGATGCCCCTGGAGCGTGGCCGCACGCTGCAAGACCATATTCGCGCACAACGCGGGCCGATTGACGAAGCCTTTGTAGTGAACGCGTTTACCAACCTGTTGCATGGCATGAGCGAAGTGCATGGTTGCGGACTGTTACATCTCGATCTGAAACCGGCCAATATCTGGCTGCGCTGTGATCTGACCCCGGTCGTGCTTGATTTTGGCGCTGCGCGCTTTGCAGTCGACATCGGCCCGCCTGCACCACGCGCCATGTACACCCCAGGGTTTGCTGCGCCTGAGCAATACCATGGCAACTACACCTTGGGTCCATGGACCGATATTTATGCCATTGGTGCCTGCATGTACGCCACGCTGGCAAAAGCGGCACCACCCCCAGCAGATGAACGGCTAAAAGATGATCATCTGCATCCGGCCCGGCAGCGCTTCAGCCATTTATATTCCCCTCGACTGCTCCTCGCCATTGACAAATGCCTGCGCCTGGCCCCGGCCATGCGTCCACAAAACGCCCGGGCCTTGCAGGAGACACTCGCCAAGGTCGATGGATCCGGCTGGTCGGCGTGGATGAGAAAATTGCGCCGTTACTTGCAATCCCGACATCTTCAACCTCGATAGAAAGCAGCCATGAACGATTCTGCCACCCCACCGATTCCACGCCTCGAGCGCAGGCCCGATCAACTGCGTGCATTGAAAATCACACGCCACTACACCTGCCATGCCGAAGGCAGCGTGCTGGTTGAATTCGGTTCAACCAAAGTCTTGTGCACTGCGAGTGTGGAAGAGTCCGTGCCGCCCTTCATGCGTGGCAAGGGTTCTGGCTGGGTCACCGCAGAATACGGCATGCTGCCGCGCTCCACCCACACGCGTAGTGCGCGCGAAGCAGCCAAAGGCAAGCAGTCCGGACGCACACAGGAAATCCAGCGGCTGATTGGCCGCAGTTTGCGCGCCGTGACTGATCTGGCCGCGCTGGGCGAACGCCAGATCACACTGGATTGCGATGTATTGCAGGCCGATGGCGGCACGCGCTGCGCCTCGATCACCGGCGCTTGCGTCGCGCTGCATGACGCACTCGCCGCACTGGTAAGCGCTGGCAAGCTACCCGCCAACCCATTGCGTGAACTGGTCGCTGCGGTGTCCGTCGGCATCGTGGATGGACAACCCCGCCTTGATCTCGACTATGCTGAAGATTCAGCCTGCGACACCGACATGAATGTCGTCATGACCGCCAGCGGCGGCCTGATCGAAGTACAAGGCACGGCAGAAGGCGCGCCGTTTTCGCGGGCTGAGCTGGATGCATTGCTTGGGTTGGCCACCCAGGGTATCAACAGCATCATCCAGGCGCAACACAAAGCGATGGGAGCACTGGGCATTTGATGCAAAAACTGGTCCTTGCTTCGGGCAATTCGGGCAAATTGCGCGAGTTCGCCGAGTTACTCGCGCCGCTGAATTTTCAACTGGTACCGCAAGCGGATTTTGCCGTGCCCGAAGCCGATGAGCCGCATCCCTCCTTCATCGAGAATGCACTGGCCAAGGCACGTCACGCCGCGCGGCTCACCGGCCTGCCCGCGCTGGCCGATGATTCCGGCCTGGTGGTGCCTGCGCTGGGCGGCGCACCCGGCGTACATTCGGCGCGCTATGCGGGCGAACCGAAAGATGATGCGCGTAACAACCAGAAGCTCGTTGCGGCACTGACTAACGCCACTGACCGGCGCGCGCATTATGTCGCCGTACTGGTGCTGGTGCGCCATGCCGATGACCCACAACCGCTGATCGGCGAAGGCGAATGGCATGGCGAGATCATCGCCACACCACGCGGCAATGGCGGCTTTGGCTACGATCCACATTTTCTGCTGCCGGATTTACAACGCACCGCTGCCGAGCTGGAGGCGGCAGAAAAAAACCGCCGCTCGCATCGCGGCCAGGCGCTGGCGCACCTCATTGCCAAGCTGAAACATGGCACCTGAACGTCGCACGATCCCCCTGGTCGCCGTCTCATCAGCACCGACTTTTCATCAAGCGTCGAACAAGGTCACCGCTTCGGGCCTTGTCGCACCGCCGCCGCTGGCGCTGTATGTGCACTGGCCGTGGTGCGTCAAGAAGTGCCCTTACTGCGACTTCAATTCGCACGAAGCCAGGGCGGACATTGACGAAACGGCTTATCTGGCCGCGCTGATTGCCGACCTCGAAGCCGCGCTGCCGCAGATATGGAACCGCCCCATCATCAGCATCTTCATCGGCGGTGGCACGCCCAGCCTGATGAGCGCACACACGGCGGATGCCTTGCTCTCCGCCATCCGCATGCGCCTGCCCTTGCAACCGGAAGCGGAAATCACGCTGGAAGCCAACCCCGGCACTGCCGAGGCTGCGAAGTTCAAGGCCTTTCGCGAGGCGGGTGTCAATCGGCTCTCGCTGGGCATTCAAAGTTTTAGTGATCAAAAACTCCAGGCACTGGGGCGCATTCACGATAGCCGCGAAGCGCGCCTAGCGATTGATCTGGCACTGACGCATTTTGCCCGCGTCAACATTGACCTCATGTATGCCTTACCGCAGCAAAGCCTCACTGACGCCGAGCACGACATCGACACGGCGATCGCCAGTGGCACAAGCCACCTCTCGGCCTATCACCTGACGCTAGAACCAAACACACCATTTCATCACGCGCCGCCGCCGCTGCCGGATGACGACATTGCTGCCGACATGCAGGAGATGGTTGAAGCAAAACTTGCCACCGCAGGTTTCATCCACTATGAAACCTCGGCCTTTGCCAAGCCGGGTGAGCAATGCCGCCACAACCTCAACTACTGGGCATTTGGCGATTATCTGGGCATCGGCGCGGGCGCGCATTCCAAGCTATCCAATCACGCCGAAATCTGGCGCGAGGCGCGTCATCGCCATCCACGCGCGTATCTGCAAGCCGCGGGCGCGGGGCACGGTAATTTCATCAGCACGCGGCAAACGATCAGCGCCGCTGATCTGCCCGGCGAATTCATGATGAATGCGCTGCGCTTAACCGACGGCTTCCCGCTGCGCTTGTTCGCCGAACGCACCGGCTTGCCCCTGACGGCTATTGAAAAGTCGGCGCTGGCAGCACGGCGCGACGGGCTGCTGGATATGCAGGGAGACACCCTGCGACCAACGCAGCAGGGACAACGCTTTCTTAATCAGCTACTGGCGCGATTTCTGGCTGACTGATTTTCTATAGCCAGCCCATGCGTCGGAAGCGGTAGAACAACGACGTACACGCAATGGCAATGACTGCCAGTGCCGCCGGATAGCCATAATCCCATTGCAGCTCTGGCATGCGCTTGAAATTCATGCCCCAGATGCCAGCAAATGCGGTCGCCACAGCAAAAATACCCGCCCAGGCAGCAAGCCGCTTGCCCACTTCACTTTGATCGATGGCCACCGACGACAGGCTGACCTGAATCGCCGTACCGATGGTGTCGCGAACCCCATCCAGGCTGGCATTGATGCGTGCCAAGTGGTCATACACATCGCGAAAATAATCACGGCTGTTGGCGCAAACCGGCGGCACGCGGCCACTGGTCAACTTGCCCACGGCCTCCAGCAACGGCATCACCGCATGCTTGAGCGTCAAGGTTTGGCGTTTGACTTCATACAATCGTTCAATATTCGAGCGCGCCGCACCCTTGCTGAAAATTTTCTCCTCGATCGCTTCCAGCTCCGATTCAATGTATTCAATGAGCGGAAAATAACGATCAACAACCGCATCCATCAAGGCATACAGCACAAATCCCGAACCCTGACTCAGCAAGGCAGGCTCACGCTCGCACCGATCACGCACACCCAGCAACCCCTGGCTGCTACGGTTGCGTACTGACAAAATGAAGTTATGGCCGACAAAAACATCCAGCTCGCCAATTGAAATTTCGCCATCCACCAGCTCCAGGGTATGCAATACAGCAAATAAGGTTTCGCCATATTCTTCGATCTTTGGTCGCTGATGGCCGTTGTGCGCATCCTCAACGGCCAGAGGATGCAGCGAAAACTCCTCGCGCATCTTTTCCAGCTCGGCAGGGGTCGCATCGCGCAACGCCACCCAAACAAAGCAATCTGGCCGTTGCAGATAATCGCTGATCGTTTCAATATTCAAATCAGCAAGTTTTTTGCCTTCGCGGTAAACAACGCAATTGATCAGCATACGTGGCTCCATGAATTCGCCGCCCACCATCACCCGATGGACAATCAGCTCATCCCCATTGTGCAGTCTTTTGATTCTTCCAGGAAAAAGGAGCACCTGTGTCTTTTCAGCCTTGTTTTCATGGCATGGTGCGCCATCAACAGCCGAAAGATTAAGATACGATCATTATTTTCTTGCCCCGGCAAAAAGGAGGCTCATATGTTGCATCGTAAATCTTTCAGTGTCACCGCCGTGTTGGCAAACATCGCATGGGGCGTCGCGCTGGTCGCGGCATCAGCACTCGTCCCGACAAGGATCTGCGCAGCCGCACCGGCTACCGTTGTACCCACCGTACAAACCAACCCATCCCTTCCGCTCGGAACAATGCCAAAGTTTCCGCCACGGCGTGCGCCACTTGCCCCACCGGCTGTCAATGACGTCAGTCGGGCTTATGCATTCCGCACACAACTACTCGGCAGCCCGCAGTGTCAGCGCTTTGCCACAGAATCCGATAGCGTTTTTTTGGATGGCACACTCGATGACGCACAAAAAACCGCCAAGCTCAAAGCCCTCGGTGCAGAAGCCAAGGCAAGCGATTGCCTCACACCATCTGCCGCCTATTAATTTAATTAAGCGAGCACGTTTGCAATGCAAAGACTTAGGCTACACGACGAAAAATAACGTCCCATACACCATGACCTAGCCGTAAGCCACGCGTCTCAAATTTGGTTTGCGGCCGATAGCTGGGACGTGGGGCGTAATTAATCGCTGTATTTTTTAGCAAGGGCTCGGCACCCAGCACGGCTAACATTTGTTCAGCATATTCCTGCCAATCGGTTGCGCAGTGAATATAGCCCCCCGGCACTAAGCGCTGGACAAGTTCATGCACAAATGGCGGCTGAATCAAACGCCGCTTTTGTTGACGCTTTTTCGGCCATGGGTCAGGGAAGAACACATGAATACCCGCCAGAGATTGCAATGGAATCATGTCACGCACGATCTCTACCGCATCGTGCTGAATGATGCGCAGGTTATTGAGCCCGCGAGTGTCAATTTCTTTGAGCAAGCTGCCCACGCCAGGCGTGTGAACTTCGATACCGATGTAATCATTCTGCGGATGGTTTGCAGCAATCAAAGCCGTGGTCTCACCCATGCCGCAACCGATCTCAAGGATTTTTGGCGCAGTCAGGCGGGCTGGACCGAACACTGTGGCCAAGTCCAATGGCAATGCCTTATACGGAACACCCCAGCGTGGCATGCCGTCTTCATGAAACCGCCGTTGCGCAGCAGAAACACGTCCCTGGCGCAAGACAAAACTACGAATATGCGGCATTGCCAATGCTTGGCCAGATGGGTCTACCAAATGATCGCTGACCTTGTCGTTGCCTTCCGGTGATTCATCAGTAGCGGAAAGGCGCGCGGGATTCGGGTGCATGGTTAGATGGATTCTCAATGGGGTTATTCGATGTAACAACAGGTTCAGTAATGATGAGCGATCCAGCGTTTACATCAACACTCGCGTTGTCCGTTTTATTTGCATCAGGGGCAGCAGGCTTTTCAGGCATTGCCTGTTGCGTCTGTTCTGTTACACCCTGTGGTTGTTTGCCAGCCTTGGCCTCAATAGCCCCGGCATTGTCTGATGCGGCTGAACCTTTGGCAGGCAAGGCTTCGGCAGGCATGGAGATTTCGCCGGAAATGACTTGCATGGCAATATCAGGCTGCTTGGCAAGCAATGTAGTCAAATCGTAACGCGGACTTTTTAGGGCTTGTGGCAGGCTGGCACAAGCGGCATTGAGTTCAAATTCACTTAACGGTTGATCAATCACGGTTTTAAGCTTTAAGGCTTGCGCCACATCAGCCCACGTCGCTTGACTTGCTTGTGCCTCAAAATAATACGCCGCCAAGTCGTGCATTACCTGTACCACGGCATTGGCTTGCTTTTCATGCCAAGCCAAAAAAGCGGGCTGCACAAGCTTTACCTGTTCGGGAAAAGCCACACACCGAGCCGTCAATAACGAGATGCCATGCGCCAATCCAAACAATCGTTGGCGCAGCAAAATATCGGGCTTGTCAAACGCATAGCCTGCCCGCCGGGTATTTGCGTGCAATGGCTCCTGGGCAGCATTTGCCTCCTTCGATGTTTC
>JALRCC010000148.1 GCA_023257495.1 Rugosibacter sp.
CAGCAGCATCAATTCCCGCAGAGCGCAGCGCCGACAGAACCGCCGCTCCGCTGTTTAACGAAACTTCGCGCTCTGCTGACTTGCCGCCCATCATGACGGCTACTTTGCCAAAATTCACAGATTTTCCCCGACTGCATTTATTCCAATAATTCGCACCTCAGGCACGAGCTCTACAGCAAACTTTTTATGCACTTCCAACCGAATATGGTTAATGAGCATTTCTATCTCATTTGTCGTTGCTCTACCGGCAGGATTAACGATGAAATTCGCATGCTTTTCAGAAACCTGCGCGCCGCCTAGCCAAGTGCCTTTAAGCCCTGCGGCCTCAATCAGGCGTGCCGCGTGATCTCCTGGCGGATTTCTGAAGACGGATCCTGCATTGGGCAAACTGAGTGGCTGAGTTGCAATGCGCCGCGCCAACAGGTTTTGAATGTGCGCTCGCGCTGCACCAGATTCCCCGCGTGGAAAGCGAAACCATGCGGCAACAAAAATCTCATTCGCGTCAAACCGCGGCTGCACGTGACGATAGCCAATCTCAAACTCATCCACGCTACGCAGCACACACTCGCCTTGCCGGTTCATCATCAGCACGCGCGTCACGTACTGCCAGGTTTCCCCGCCGTGACATCCCGCATTCATGGCCAGCGCGCCGCCGACAGTGCCTGGAATGCCAGCGAAAAATTCCGCTGCGGAAAAATCATGGTTCGCTGCAAAGCGTGCAAGCTTGGGGGTCGCCACCCCCGCCTCGGCATACACTGTGCCATCGTCTTCCAGCGTGAGTCGGGACAACCCGGCCAACGCGCCGTGCGTAAAAATAACCGTCCCGGGAAATCCGCCATCACGCACCAGCAAATTGCTGCCCAGGCCGACCATCATGATCGTCTCATCGCGTGGCAAGGTGCGCATGAAGTTCGCCAAATCCTCCCTATCCACCGGGAAAAATGCACGTCGCGCCACGCCCCCCGTGCGCCAGGAAACGTGCCGCGCCATGGGCTCTTGCTCGCACAGGTGGCCACGGAGTAGTTCAACCATGCGCAGGGTCACTCTCTGCTGCCAGCTGTAGCGGTACTGTGCCAATGGATCCGGCACCCATGGTGATCACCACGTCACCGTCTTGCGCCGTGTTGCGAATGGTTTGCGCCATGGTGCCAATGTCTTCAACAAAAAACGGCTCGACCTTGCCCGCAACACGCACCGCGCGAATGAGGGTGCGCCCGTCAGCGGCCACAATCGGGGCTTCACCTGCGGCATAAATCTCTGCTAGCAATAGCACATCGACGCTAGACAATACTTTGACAAAATCTTCGAAACAATCGCGTGTGCGGGTGTAGCGGTGGGGTTGAAATGCCAGCACTAAACGCCGTCCCGGAAAAGCCGCGCGGGCAGCGTTGATCGTCGCCGTCATCTCCACCGGATGATGGCCGTAATCGTCAACCAACGTGAAGTGCCCCCCAGTGGTTGCGGCTATTTCGCCATAACGCTGAAAGCGCCTCCCCACACCCTTGAATTCGGCCAATGCGCGAATAATCGCCGTGTCACCAACGCCGACTTCTGTGGCCACGGCAATTGCCGCCAATGCATTCAATACGTTGTGACGACCGGGTAAATTCAGCACGATAGGCAAGCGCGACTCGCTGCTATTTTTACGCACGCAATCAAAACGCATCACGCCGCCATCCGCCTGAATATTTTCAGCGCGAAAATTGGCTGTGCTGTCGATGCCATAGGTCACGACTTGCTTGGCCACACGCGGCAATATCTCACGCACATTGGCGTCATCGCTGCACACCACCGCCACGCCATAAAATGGCAGACGATGTAAAAAGTCCACGAAGGCTTGCTTGAGCCGTGAAAAATCATGCCCGTAGGTTTCCATGTGATCGGCATCAATATTCGTCACCACCGAAATGACGGGCGAAAGAAATAAAAACGAGGCATCCGATTCATCTGCCTCGACCACCAGAAACTCGCCCGTACCCAGCTTTGCGTTGGCACCCGCTGAAACCAGGCGGCCACCAATCACGAAGGTAGGGTCCAATCCGCCTTCGGCCAGGCAGCTGGAGACCAGGCTGGTTGTCGTGGTTTTGCCGTGCGTGCCGGCAATGGCAATGCCTTGTTTGATGCGCATCAATTCAGCCAGCATTTGTGCACGCGGCACTACCGGTACGTGGCGCGAACGTGCCATGACCACTTCTGGATTGGTCTCTGCCACTGCGGTCGAGACCACCACGGCATCCGCTTGTGCTGCATTGTCTGCCGTGTGTCCGATCGCAATACGCACTCCCAGCGCAGCCAGTCTGCGCGTGGTGGCACTTGCGGCCAGATCCGAGCCACTGACCTCAAAACCCTGATTCGCCAGTACCTCGGCAATGCCGGACATGCCCGCGCCACCAATACCGACGAAGTGAATGCGTTTGACTTTATGCCGCATGGTTTACTCCTTTGTCATGCCTGTTCATTGCGCCAGGTCCGCACAGTGCTGCGCTACATCGGATGTGGCCTGCGGTCGCGCCAGCGCATGCGCCTTCTCGGCCATTTGCGCCCACTGACTACGTGGCGCATGGCAGATCGTTGTCAAACGCTCAGCCGTCAATTCGCTTTGCGGCAACAAAACCGCCGCACCGGCCTGAGCCAGAAATTGCGCATTGCCTGTTTGATGATCATCCACAGCAGAGGGATAGGGCACCAGCACGCTGGCCACCCCGGCAGCGGCAAGCTCGGCCACGGTGAGCGCCCCTGCGCGGCAAATCACCAGATCAGCCCAGAGATAGGCTCCCGCCATATCGGCAATGAATGCCACGCAGTTAGCATGTACGCCCGCCGCGGCATATAGCGCCTGCAATTGAGCCAGATTTTTTTCACCCGCCTGATGTACGACGTTTGGCCGTTCACTTTCTGCCATCAACGCCCATGCTTTGGGCACCACGTCATTCAACACCTGCGCACCCAGACTGCCACCCACGACCAGCACATTGAGCGGGCCCGTGCGTTCGGCATAGCGAAAAGTCGGCGCTGGCAATACGGTGATCTCGCGGCGTACGGGGTTCCCTGTCCAGATACCGCGCGGCAGGACATCAGGAAAACCGCAGAGAGTACGCGTCGCTATTTTTGCCAGCACCCGATTAGCCAGTCCCGCAACGGAATTCTGCTCATGCACCACCAGCGGAATCCCGCGCAATGCCGCCACCAATCCGCCCGGAAAGGTGACATAGCCGCCCATACCCAGCACCACATCAGGCCGGATACGTGACAAAGCGCGCCAGGCGGCGACACAGCCACGAAGTAGATTCAAGGGCAAAGCCAGCTTGCGCATCAATCCCTTGCCACGCAAGGCTGAAAAATGCATCCAGGCCATTTGATAGCCACGCCCGGCGACTAATGTTGCCTCCATGCCCTCGGGGTTGCCCAACCAGGCAATCTGCCAGCCCTGGGCACGTAGATGTTCCGCAACCGCCAACCCTGGCATGATGTGCCCGCCGGTGCCACCTGCCATGATCAAAATCTGCTTCATACAGACTGTCCCTTCATCAACTGACGATTTTCCCAGTCGATGCGAAACAGGATGGCCAGGGTAATGCAATTAGCCACAATGCCCGAGCCGCCAAAACTCATCAGCGGCAGGGTCAGCCCTTTGGTTGGCAACAGCCCCATATTCACGCCCATGTTAATGAAGCCCTGCACGCCCAGCCAGATGCCAATGCCTTGCGCCACCAGGCCGCTATAGACGCGATCCAGCGCCAGCGCCTGGCGGCCAACGGCGAATGCACGCTCAACCAGCAAGGCGAACAAGGCGATGACCGCGCAAACGCCAAACAAACCAAGCTCTTCGGCAATCACCGCCAATAAAAAATCGGTATGCGCTTCGGGCAAATAAAACAGTTTTTCTACGCTGGCACCCAGCCCCACGCCAAACCACTCGCCACGGCCAAAGGCAATCAGCGCATGCGATAACTGATAGCCCTTGCCATACGCATCCTGCCAAGGGTCCATGAAGCCGAAAATGCGTTCGCGCCGATAAGGTGAGGACCAGATCAAAATGACAAATGCCACGGCCATCACGATCAGCAACGCACTAAAGAGCCGCCCGTTGATGCCGCCCAGAAACAAAATGCCGACGGCAATACTGACGATCACGACAAAGGCACCGAAGTCCGGTTCGCGCAACAACAGTCCTCCAACTAGAACCATCACAGCCGCCATGGGCACAAATCCACGGCGAAAGCTGGCCATATCGCTTAACTTGCGCGTGGTGTAATCCGCTGCATACATCACGGCAAACAACTTCATGAATTCAGAGGGCTGTAAATTGATCGGGCCAAGACCAATCCACCGCTGAGCGCCATTGACCGAGCGGCCAAGATGCGGAATCAGCACCACGATCAACAAGACAAACCCCGCCACAAAGAGCCAGGGAGATATCTGTTGCCACAATCGCATCGGCACCTGAAACGCAGCCGCTGCAGCCATCAGGCCAATCACCAGAAATATGCCGTGCCGAATCAAAAAATAGGCCGACTGATTCCCCGTAAAGCGGCTGCCTTCAGCCATGGCGATTGAGGCCGAATACACCATGACCAGACCGAAAAACAGCAAGCCGATGGCTGGCCACAGCAACAGAGGGTCCATCTCGGCATTGGCAGACCGTGCCACGGTGTTCCAGTTATTCATGCAGGCGCTTTCATCAAACGATGTACTGCTGCAATAAAGACTTCTGCCCGATGCTGATAGTCGCGGAACATGTCAAAACTGGCGCAGGCGGGCGAGAGCAATACCGCATCATTCTTTTGGGCCAGTGCATTTGCCTGCTGTACGGCATCGCTCATATCACTGGCGAAAATCAGCGGCACACCAAGCTCTTTGAGCACCTTGCCAATCAGCGGTCCATCGCGCCCGATCAAAACCACAGCGCGCGCGCATTGCGCAACGGCGGATGCCAACGGCGAAAAATCCTGCCCCTTGCCATCGCCGCCAGCGATCAGCACAATTTTTCGGTCCTGTGTTCCGCCCAGGCCGGTCAATGCCGCCACGGTTGCGCCAACGTTGGTGCCTTTGGAATCGTCATACCAGCTCACGCCATTGATCTCGGTCACTTTTTCAACCCGGTGCGGCAAGCCTTGAAAACTCAGTACCGCAGGCAATAGTTCTTGTACGTCATGACCCAGGCTCACGCACAGCGCCAACGCCGCCATGACATTGGCCGCATTGTGCAACCCCTGCATCGGCAGCCTGGAGAGGGGCAGCAAACATTGTTCGCCTTGCGCCAGCCATAACTCACCCCCTTGCTGCAGCAATCCGAAATCTGTCGCCGCCGGAGGTGCATCAAGACCAAAGCTGATCACCCGTCGGCCAGGCAGTGCCATGCGGTACACTTTTGCGTCCTGCCGATTCAAAACCTGCACGCCTCCGCCGTCAAAGATGCGCGCTTTGACTGCCGCATAGGCCTCCAGATCGGCATAGCGATCCAGATGATCGTCTGAAATGTTAAGGACGGTCGCCGCAGCGGCCTGCAACGAGGTCGTGGTTTCCAGCTGAAAGCTGGATAACTCGAGCACCCACACTTGCGGTAAATCATTGTGTGCCACATGGTTTGCCAGCGCGGTCAGCGCGGCAGGAGAAATATTGCCCGCTACCCCCACGCTTTGCCCCATGCTGCGCAACAGATGTCCCGTCAGCGCAGTGGTCGTGGTTTTGCCATTGGTACCGGTAATCGCCAGCACGGGGGCGGGAGCTGATGCCATGGCATTCAACGCATGCAAGCCGCGTGCAAACAGTTCGATTTCGCCAATCACCGGCAAGCCCTGCGCCAGCGCTTGGCGCACGATGGGCAGATCACCCGGCAAACCGGGTGACAACACCACCAGGTCAACGTCACTCAGCCAATGCAATTCAAACGCACCACTCAAAAAGTCGGCGTTGGTGACACGGCGCTGCAGCTCGGCAAGATACGGCGGATGCGCGCGCGTATCCGCCACCCGTACCCGCGCGCCCGCTTCTGCGCACCAGCACGCAGAAGCCAGCCCGGATTCACCCAGGCCGAGCACGAGCACATGTTTGCCGTTTAAATCGTTCATCGAATTTTCAGGGTGGACAACCCCACCAGCACCAGCAAAATCGTGATGATCCAGAAACGCACAACCACTTGCGTCTCCTTCCAGCCTGTTTGTTCAAAGTGATGATGCAGCGGGGCCATGCGCAAAATGCGTCGTCCCTCGCCGTATTTCTTTTTGGTGTATTTGAAATAGCTCACTTGCAACATCACCGACAGCGTCTCTGCAACAAAAACACCGCCCATGATGAAAAGCACGATTTCCTGCCGTGCGATCACGGCCACGGCACCGAGCGCTGCACCCAGCGCCAGCGCCCCCACGTCACCCATGAATACTTCTGCCGGATAGGCGTTGAACCACAAGAACCCCAGCCCGGCCCCCGCGATAGCCGCGCAAAAAACCGTCAGCTCGCCTGCACCAGGAATATGTGGCAGCAGCAGATATTTCGAGAACACCGCATTGCCCGCAACATAGGTGAACAAAGCCAGCGCCGCGCCAACGAGCACCGCCGGCATGATGGCCAGGCCATCCAGTCCATCGGTCAGATTAACGGCATTACTCGTGCCGACAATGACCAGATAGGTCAGCGTAATGAATCCCAGCATGCCTAGCGGATAACTCACACTCTTGAAAAACGGCACGATGAGGTCAGTCTGCATGGGCAGCTGGAGTGTGAAGCCACTACCCACCCACTGCATGAAGAGTTTGATGACCTGCTCATTATTGGGCGCTGAAATCGAAAAGGAAATGTACACCGCCGCCAAGAGGCCCACCACGGTTTGCCAGAAAAACTTGGCGCGGGCGGATAAGCCCTTGGGATTGCGATATACCACCTTGCGCCAGTCATCCACCCAGCCCACCGCACCAAAGCCGAAGGTAACGAGCAGCACAACCCAGATAAATCGATTCGATAAATCGGCCCACAACAAGGTGGCAATGCCTAGCGAAAGAAGAATCAAAGCGCCACCCATGGTCGGTGTGCCGGCTTTGATCAGATGGGTTTGCGGCCCATCGGTGCGCACCGACTGACCAATTTTTTTCGCAGCCAGCCAGCGAATCAACATCGGGCCGAAAACGAACGAAATCGCAAGCGCCGTCATTGTCGCCAGCACTGCGCGCAACGTGATGTAATTGAACACATTGAAACCACGATAGTCGTGGGCTAACCAGCGCGCGAGCTCAAGCAGCATGGGTGTCTCCTGCAGTGGAAGAATGAGGCTCAGTGCTTTGTTCAATGATGGCATTCACGACCCGCTCCATGCGCATGAAACGCGAGCCTTTAACGAGCACTGTGGTCTGCTCATCGAGCTCGGCGCGCAGGGTTTTGATGAGCGTCTCGATGTGAGAAAGGTGCTCACCGCCCTCGCCAAAATTATGCGCAGCGGCTTCGGAAAGTTCGCCTAGACAGAGTAGTCGATCAATCCCATGACTCTTGGCATAGCCGCCCACCTCATCATGAAACTGGGCAGATCCTTCGCCCGTTTCGCCCATATCGCCCATGACAAAAATACGTCGCCCCGGAATGCTGGCCAGCACATCAATCGCTGCTCGCATCGAATCCGGGTTGGCGTTATAGGTGTCATCAATGATGAGCGCGCCGTGCTGTCCCGCACGACGCTGCAACCGCCCGGTGACGCCCTGAAAACCAGCCAGACCTTGCGTCACCATCTCCAGCGTCACACCGGTTGCCAGCGTTGCTGCAGCGGCTGCACAGGCATTCATTGCGTTATGCAGGCCAGGAACGCCCAAGGGAATATCCACCGTACCCCAGGGCGTATTCAAGTGCAACGTGCCACCCATGCCCTTGGGCGCGAATTCACCTCGCACATCCGCTGCCTCGCGCATGCCAAAGGTGAGTTGCAAATTGTTCTGTGCCAGCGTGTGCCAGAGCTCAGCTTGCGCATCATCGGCATTAAACACCGCAATGCCCTCTGTTCCCAGCCCGGCAAAAATTTCGCCCTTGGCCAGCCCGATGTTCTGCACCGTGCCCAGTCCTGCCAGATGCGCCCGCTGGGCATTGATCACCAGCGCAACCGTCGGCTTGGCCAGGTGCGTGAGATAGTCGATTTCACCGGCATGATTCATACCCATTTCGATGACTGCCGAGGTATGCGTATCGCGCAATTTCAATAAGGTCAGTGGCAAACCGATGTCATTATTCAAATTGCCTGCTGTTGCGAGAACTTCTCCCCCTTGCGTGCGCAAAATGGCGGCGCACATCTCTTTTACCGTGGTTTTGCCATTGCTTCCGGTGACGCCAATCAATGGCAACGTGAATCGTGAGCGCCAGGCGGCGGCCAACTCACCCAGACCCAGCCGCGTATCTGCTACCGCAATCAGGGGCAGCTCCGGGTGGGCCGCTGCAAATTTCTGACTAACCAGCGCGCCTGTGGCCCCTTGTTTGATCGCGTCAGCGACAAACGCGTGGCCATCAAAGTGGTCGCCCTTGATCGCGACGAACAGATCGCCTGCAGCAATGGCGCGCGAATCACTGGTCACCGCTGTAAATGTGCCATCAGGCCCGTACCTTTGGGCATCGATGGCCAGCGCTGCGGATAACAACGTCATCATGTCACTGCTCCGTTAGCAGAATTTGAACTCATTAAAAAGTCGCCCGCGCGGCGTATCGCCAGCGCCGACTTTGCTGCGGTTACATCATCAAACGGGTAACGTACGCCAGCAATTTCCTGATAGGGTTCATGCCCTTTGCCTGCCAGAAGAATTACATCGTTCACACAGGCTTGGCCAATCGCGGATGTGATGGCGTCGTCACGTTTCGTTGCAACTATCGGTGGATGCGTCATACCGGCCAGAATGTCATGGATGATTGCCTCGGCATTTTCATGCCGCGGGTTATCGCTGGTCACGATTACCCTGTCAGCCAGACGCTCGGCTGCGGCTCCCATGGCAGGCCGCTTGCCTGCATCACGCTCGCCACCACACCCGAATACGCAGATGAGCTGGCCACCGCGCGCGGTAGCCAGCTCGCGCAACACGGTCAGCACTTTTTCCAGGGCATCCGGTGTGTGTGCGTAGTCCACAATCACCAATGGTTCACCGTCACCCCCCACCGGCTGCATACGACCTGCCGGAGGCTGCAAGTGCTGCAACGCTCGCGCAATATCCGCCAATGGTTCACCGCGTGCGACGAGGGTTGCAATCACTGCCATCAGGTTCGAGGCATTGAAGCGTCCCACGACCGGCACGCTAAAGGCTTGCCCCTGCACAGTGAAGTTTAGGCCGGTGGCGCTCATGTGCAACTGCTCGGCCCGCAACACCGCATCCACTTTTTCTGTGCCTGCGGGAGACGGCTCCAGGGTGTAGCCCAGCGTGCGGACTTCAGCGCTCACGAGCTCAGCCAGCGATAGCGCAAAAGGGTCATCCAGATTCAGCACAGCGACCTTGAGCCCGGGTGTTGCAAACAATTGGGCTTTAGCTGCGCCATAAGCCGCCATGGTGCCGTGATAATCGAGATGATCGCGCGTGAGATTGGTAAAAATCGCCACATCGAATCGCACGCCTTCTACGCGATCTTCAGCCAGGCCAATGGAAGATACCTCCATCGAACAGGCCGTGGCACCATCGCGAACAAAATCACTGAGTGCGGCGTGCACTGCCAAAGCATCCGGCGTGGTAAAGCCTGTTTCGCGCAAAGCACCAGGGAATCCATTGCCCAGCGTGCCAATCACGGCACAACGCTGACCCAGTTGAGTCAATGCCTGCAACAGCCACTGCGAAACGGAAGTTTTGCCATTGGTGCCGGTCACGCCAGCGAGCCATAATTTTTCTGATGGGCAACCATACACCCGATGCGCCAATTCACCGGCCTGCGCTGCCAAGCCCTGCACTTCAATGCAGGGTACGCCCCAGGATGTTTCTGCCGGAGCCGTATCACCAGCGCCGACTTTTTCATTGCGCTCACAAATCAACGCTGTCGCGCCACGCACTACCGCATCCTGCATAAAGGCGCGGCCATCCACATGGTGGCCGGGATAGGCGAGAAACACATCACCTGGTTGCACAGTACGTGAATCATTCGCCAAGCGCCGGGCAATCACTCCTTGCGCTGCCAGGCGCTGCAGAATGTCCACGGCCTGATCCTGATTGGCGCTTGGGTTCACGCTGTGCTTCACATTTCCTCCCGCGCAGATTCGCTGTCTGTGGGCAAAGGAGCCAGTGGTGCCAAGGGCGCATCGGAGGCCACCCCCAGCGTTCGCAAGCTGCCTGCCATTACCTGGGCAAACACGGGCGCAGCGACTTCACCGCCGTAATACTTGCCATTTGAAGGCTCATCGACCATCACGGCGATCACCAGACGTGGCTTGGAGACCGGGGCAAAACCCACAAACGATGCTACATATTTATTGGCATACCGTCCGTTTTCAACCTTGTGTGCCGTGCCGGTTTTACCCGCGACGCGATAACCCGGGATATGCGCCAAAGGTGCTGTGCCACCTGGCTGCACAACGGTCTCCAGCATGGCGCGTACAGTCTGCGCTGTTTTTTCCGAGAACAAACGGCGGCTGGGTACCGGAGGCGTTTCCTGTTTCATCAGCGATAGCGCAGGCAAATCACCATCGCGTGCAAAAGCCATATACGATCTTGCCAGCTGAATCAAAGTGACCGAAATGCCATGTCCATAAGACATCGTGGCCTGCTCGATCGGTCGCCAGCTTTTTGCTGGCCGCAAATGCCCACCCACTTCACCCGGAAAGCCCAGCTTTAATGGCACACCAAACCCTGCCGTCTCGAACACGGTGTGCATGTCATCAGGCGTCATGGAAAGCGCAATTTTGGCAGAGCCCACGTTGGATGATTTTTGTATCACCTGCGCCACCGTGAGAATGCCATGCGCATGCGAATCCGAAATTGTCGCCGGACCAATGTGCAACTTGCCCGGTGCGGTCTGGATCGGTGTATCTGCAGTGACCTTGCCTTTTTCCAGTGCCAGGCCGATTGTGAATGGCTTTAAAGTCGAGCCAGGCTCAAAACTGTCGGTCAATGCCCGGTTGCGCAATTGCGCACCGATCAGCCGTACGCGATTATTCGGGTTGTAGGTTGGCAGATTCACCAGCGCAAGAACTTCTCCGGTCTGCACATCCAGCACCACCACACCCCCGGCTTTGGCGCGGTGTGTTTCCAGTGCCTGTTTCAAATGTGTATAAGCCAGATATTGAATCTTTGCATCCAGCGCCAGGGCGACGTCCTGGCCTTCGGTTGGTGGATGTATGCTGCCGACATCTTCGACCACATTGCCACGCCTGTCCTTGATCACGCGACGGCTGCCTGATTTGCCTGTCAGCTTGTCATTAAAGGCCAGTTCAACCCCTTCTTGCCCCGACTCATCCACGCCGGTAAACCCGACCATATGCGCCATCACTTCACCCGAAGGGTAATAACGGCGATATTCGGTTTTTTGATGGATGCCCGCCAAATCAAGCGCCATCACCTTGTCGGCCACATCAGGTGGTAATTGACGCTTGAGATAAATGAAATCACGGTCGGATGCCAACTTGCGATTCAACTCACGCACATCCATGCCCAGCAAGGCGGCCAAATTGCGCGCTTCCCGCGGCTTTAACTCCACATCTTCAGGAAACGCCCATATCGAACGCACCGGTGTCGATACGGCCAGCAAGTCGCCGTGTCGATCAGTAATGTGGCCGCGCGTCGCTGAAATATCCAGCACGCGCTCAAAGCGCGCACGGCCTTTGTCGCCAAGAAATTCATTGTTGATGCCTTGCAAATAGAACGCGCGCCCGGTCAGCACCACAAACCCACCGAGCATGACAAACAACACCACGCGTCGCCGCCATACTGGTAATGGTTGCGAGAGCAGGGGGCTGCGTGAAAAACGAATGGACTTCATTGTGCAGGTTTGGCCATCAATGGTTTCGCCTGAGTCTGATCCACAGCAGTCGCGTCCTGCTTCACTGTATCAACACTCATCACCTCACCCGGCGCAGGCCGCTTCATACCCAACTTTTCACGCGCCAGTGTTTCCACACGGATGTTAGCCGCCCAAGTGCTTTGCTCAAGCTGCAACTGCCCCCATTCAACATTCAAGTCCCGCAGATATTTTTGCTCTGCCCCCAGCGCGATAAACAGTTTGCGCGACTGGTGATTGGCCTTCACGACAAAAAGCGCACAAATCACCAGGACCAGAAAAAGCACAAGATTCAGGTTAAGGCGTGCCATCTAGTCGGCCCCTCTCACGGAAAGGGGTGTGGGTGGAGTACCTGTTACTTCGGCCACCCGCAACACCGCGCTGCGCGAACGCGGATTGGCTGCCACTTCAGCCTCACTCGGAAACACTGGTTTGCCGATCAAACGTAAAGTCGGCGCTGGCAAGTCGGCGGCGCGAATCGGCACCCCCTTGGGTGGCTGTGGCGGAGTCGCGCCGTCGCGCATGAACTGCTTGACGATGCGATCTTCCAGCGAATGAAAACTAATCACCGCCAACCGTCCCCCGGGCACCAGGCGCCGTGTGCAGCCAGGTAGCGCTAGCGCAAGCTCTTCGAGCTCGCGGTTGACATGAATCCGTAGCGCCTGGAAAGTGCGCGTCGCCGGATGCTGGCCCGGCTCGCGCGTGCGCACGACCCCCGCAACGAGGGCGGCAAGTTGTTTGGTGTTTGTAATATGGCCTTCGACCCGAGCAGCCACAATCGCCTTTGCAATCGCATGAGCAAACCGTTCTTCGCCATAATTTTTTATCACCTCCCCTATCTCAGATTGCGATCCCCGTGCCAGAAAATCAGCCACGGTTTCTCCTTGCGTCGTATCCATGCGCATATCCAATGGCGCATCAAAACGAAAACTCATGCCCCGCTCGGGCGTATCCAGTTGCGGTGACGACACGCCCAAATCGAGCAGTACTCCATCAATCTGTGCGATTTTCAATTGATCCAGTACCGATTCGATCTGGCTGAAATGGGCGTGCACCAGCGTAAAACGGGGATCGGTAATCGCCTGTCCTGCCTGGATGGCCGTCAGATCACGATCTAACGCGATCAGTCGCCCGGTGGCATCTAGAACCTCAAGAATTTTTCGGCTGTGCCCGCCGCGACCAAAAGTCGCATCAACATAAATGCCCGCAGGACGGATCGATAATGCTGCAACGCCTTCGTTGAGCAGTACCGTGATGTGATCGCCCGTGCTCACAGCGCAAGGTTTTCAAGACCCGCCGGGAGTAGCTTGTCCCCCAGCGCGAAAATGGCATCTTGCTGTGCGCGCCAGCCAGCGTCTGACCACACCTCAAAATGGCTGCCTTGCCCTACCAGCCAGACTTCCTTTTCCAAGCCCGCATATCGACGCAACGAGGGCGAAATCAGCAGACGACCAGCACTATCCAGTGCAACTTCTTCAGCAAAACCGACCAAAAGACGGCGCACCATGGCAGATTCAACCTGCAAGCTGGGTGCAGCGAGAATTTGTGCGCGAATCGGCTCCCACGCCGGTTGTGGATACAACAACAAGCAACGGTGTGGATGCGCGGTGAGCACTAACTTGCCTGCACTTTCTTCAATCAGGGCGTCACGATGCTTCGCTGGCGTTGCCATGCGACCTTTCGCATCGAGATTAAGCGGCGCTGCGCCCTGAAACATTCAAACCTCCGTTGAGTGGAAATTATCCAAAAATCCCACTATTCACCACTAATTCCCACTTTAGGACACTTCTTTTTGCCGGTCAAGAGGGAAACCGATTTTTTTCAGTGACAACAATGGGTTAGGTCACATTTCTCATGAAATTTAATTACACAAAATCAATAAAAACAAAGTGGATGGCAAGCAAATCGAAAGTGATTTATTAAGAGTGGGAATGCTGCCATGGCGCGTCTTTTTTATCGGGCATTGCATTCGCGATGGCAACCTCTGGAAAAGCACCGAGCACTTCACTTGAAAGCTCTCCCCAGATCGGCCAGTCTTTGGGCAGTGGTGGGCGCTATTTTCACGGCCTGCGCTATGATTGCCAGATGATCGATTTACGTATTCTCTTTGGTGTCGGCGGTGTTGCCCCGCACGACACGCCTGCGGCAAATCACTGGGCACATCGGCTGCGTTGGCCGATGATGGTGATTGCGCTGCTTGCTTTGCCTGCGCTGTGGTTTGATCTCTCGCCGCCAGAACTGATCTGGCACCATGTCGGGCGCGTCCTGGACGGGCTGATTCTGCTGGCCTTTAGCGCCGAGTTGCTGTGGATGATGCATGTCAGTGGCCAGCCGTTGCGCTATGCGCTGCGCAACTGGCTTGATGTGATCATCATTATCGCTGCGGCAGCCAGCCTGTTTGGTATCGAAGAGCAATGGGTAGCACTGACGCGACTGATGCGCGTGGTGTGGGCTTCACTGCTGCTTGCGCGCACACTGGCCATGGCGCGCGAGCTGTTTCGCACAACGGCTACGCTGTGGGTGCTTGCCGCCGGGGCGATCATGCTGGCGTTATCCGGCGTGGTGTTTTACTGGCTGGAACCGACGGTGCACAGCTACGGCGAAGGCTTGTGGCTGGCTTTTGCCACCGGTGCCACGATCGGTTATGGCGATTTTGTGCCAACCACTACGGCGTCACGTTTCTTTGCAATGTTCGTCGCCGTGATCGGCTTTGGCATGCTGTCGCTAACGACAGCCTCTATTGCTGTGTTTTTTATCGAAGAAGACGAGAAAAAACTGCGCCGCGAGATGCACCACGATATTCGTTTGCTGCACGGCGAGGTTGCTGCGCTGCGGGCAGAGATTCGTACGCTACGGGCAGATCATCGCTCTGATTCTGACCCGCGCGCGGATGGGTGACTAATCATCAGCTGAGCAACAACGGATATGCTGAACTGGTGCAGGTTTGGCAATGCACGAGGGCTGCTGATTACGTTTGCTTACATCTTTTTACCCCATCAACACACTTTTCTTGATGCGTGCGTCTATCTTGCACTCACGGTTCAATTTCACTGAACTCAACGGAGGCACATCATGAAAACGAAAAACGGCATTGCATTGATTTTTTGTTCATCGCTGCTGATTGCAGCTAGCGGTGCTCAGGCACGTGACCAGTCGGGCGACGCCTTGCTCGGCGGTTTGTTTGGCGGCGGTGTGGGTGCAGTGATCGGCAATCACGTCGGCGGTCGGGATGGCGCGATTATCGGTGGCGCATTAGGCGCAGCAACGGGTGTTGCCATCACTACGGATCACGGACGTCGCGAACGCTATGTGGATGCTCCTGTGTACGGCCCGGTGCGTGAGCGTTATGTAGCAGCGCCGGTGTATGTCCAGCCCCGCCCGGTGGTGTATTACGAGCCGGAAGTGAGATATGTTGAACGACGCGGGTATGGTTACTACGGGCACCCCGGTCTGCACCGCGGATTCCGGCATAATCATCACAATTGGCATGATCGCCGCGAATGGCGTGGTGATCGTGATGATGATCACGATGGCGGTCGCCGCAATTATCGCGGCTGGGATTAGCTAACCAGTTAGCCAGATACCGTGCGTCGTGGTCATTATCAGGGCGCTGCGTGCGCCGCTGGGAAATAAGCGCGATTAGTGTTGTATCTGTCTTTTTAGCAGGTGCGACAACACGGGCGGCGTAATTAGCGTGGTGAGGATGACCATGATGACAATGACGGAAAACATCGCTTCATTCATCACGCCCAACTGCCGCCCGGCCATGGCGAAGATAAGGCCCACTTCACCGCGTGGCACCATCCCCCAGCCCACCAGCCAGCCACCCGCTGCACGCCCGGCAGCCAGGCCCGCCATCAGTTTGCCGATGATTGCAGCGGTAGTCACACCCAAGCCCACAGTGAGTACTGCAGGGTCTGACAACGTCTGCAAGTCAACCTGCATGCCGGTGAGGACAAAAAATACCGGTACGAAAAAATAGCCCATGGGTTCGATCAGGTTTTCATGCTGATGGCCGGTGTGCTTGGCTAAAACGGCCTTGATCCGGGTAATCAGATTCGTTTCGGTGGGAGATAAATCCGGAGATAAACTCGCCGACGGCTTGGCGGGTAACTCGGCAGGTAAAACCGCCTCAATATCGCGCACGATGGTTGGTCGCTCGAATTTTTGCAAGAACACTGGTTCGAACAATAAACCGGCAGCAAACGCACCAATGATAGGTGCTAAGCCCATGACATGCGCCAGCCACGAAAAGGCCAGTGCGGTGGACAACACCTGGGCAAACAACATCGACGGCCCGGCATCCAGACGCGCCAATGAGTTACTGATCCACGGTGCAATCAAGCGCCCAATGCCAATGCTGCCGCCAAGAAACAGCAACGCCTTGGCCAGAATCATCCCCACCGCACCGGCATTCACCGTGCCGATAGTCACCAGGCTGGATACCACGGCGAGAATCACCAGGCCCAGCACATCGTCAATGACCGCAGCGCCCAGCACAATGCGCGCGGCGGGTAAATCCAGCTTGCCCATATCGCGAAACACGCGACCGGTAATGCCTACTGAAGTCGCCGACAACGTCGCGCCCAAAAACAGATACGCATTGATATCCCTGCCCGGCAGCAGCCAAGGGCCTATCACCAAGGTGCCCAGAGCAAAGGGCATGATGACGCCAATAACACCGACTGCCAAAGCGCGCGGGCCAACGACCACCAGATCTTTTAGCTGTGTCTCCAGCCCGATTTGCAGCAGCAGGATCAGCACGCCCATTTCCGCAATAAAAGCGATGATGGGATCCTGCGTAACACCGCTGAAAAACGAGAAGCCAAGCAAGGATAAATTGCCCAGCACCACGCCCAAGAGCAGCTCGCCAAGCACGGCAGGAAAGCCGATGCGCTGGGTGAGCGGCGCAAACAGCCGCGCACTCATCAGGATCAGGGCGAGCCACAACAGGTTTTCACCCGCAGGCGAACCGGCTGCACCTGCAGCAAGCGCGCTTGCCGGGAAGAGCAGGGGCAACACTAAAAAAAACGGCATGACATTTTCTCCATGATTTCAAATTTCTTTATGCGGTCGCGCTACGGCATAGACAGGTTTCCTGCGCATCAGCGACCGATCAGATAATGGAAAATAGTAACACCGCCGCTTGTTCACGAAGGCGACCTGGCTGTATGGTAGGCTTTTCTGCACAGGTATTCTCCGCGTGACAATTGAGTGCGACGAGTCGCAGCTCTGCTCTCCGCTGCTGAAAAGTCGGCGCTGATGAGACGGTGCACAGCGAAACCGCAGTGAAACTTCGGTCGCCCTAGCAAGGTCACACATCACGATTTCCCCATTTTCATGTTGTCGATTTATGCCTATGCCGCCATTAGACCTGATCACCATTCTTGAACGCCCTTACGCGAGCACGCCTGAGGGCGCTTTGCGGTTTTTCATTTCTCTGGTTGATGCCATTCGTCCCAGTGATCCCCATAGCACAGAGACTGCAACGGCGGTATTTACCACCTTGCGCGATATTGCTGCGGACAATGAAACGCATCGTGCGACATTACGGCGTCAGCTGCAGCAGCTCTTGCGTGGAACCCAGCAAGTCAGCCTTTACACCGATGCCGGCATTCTGCCGAACTCCGGATTCTTCAGTGAGCTGTGGCGCCGCGCGATGGGCCGGATACTGCCCCCGGTAGCCGATGCCGCGCGGCTCAAGGACTGTGTTGACTCGGTGTTTCATCAGCGCGATGACGCCATCTGGCTGGCAGCAGGGCCGCTCGAGGATAAGCTGGCGTTGTGGGATGTTGTTTTCAGCAGAGCGACGGACGCTGAAAACGACGCAGGCAATGAAGAGCGCTGGCAATTGCACACCGAAGCACAACTGCTCGAAGCCATGCAGGTGCTGGCGACGCGCATCGGTGCCATGGGGCTGGAACCCGAACTGACGCGGGTGCAACCACGCATCATCGAATTCGAATCACCGTTCGTGCATCTGAATGCAGAAGTGTTGCGCTTCACCGAAGCGTGGCGTGCTCGTCATGCCGACCCCACCGCTACGCATGAGGACGAACGGCACATGATGGTGCTGATTGATCAGTGCCGCGAAGTGATGACCCGTGCGCGGCGCAACGCTGCCAGCGAGGGCACCAGTCTCAGCCTGACTTATCTGCTGGTGCGCATGGAACAGTGCCTGAAAAGACTGGTACAACTCACCCAGGTTCTGTGTATGCACAGCAGCCCGCCAGACGAACGTCTGGTGATGGTCGATCGCTGGGTAAGCCTGACGCATGACTTGGTGCAGGGGGAGAATCGCCGCCACAGCGTGCGCGAGCCCTTTAGCCGCCTGACGGGTTTGCTCGCGCTGCGCGTGACCGAAAATGCCAGGCGCACGGGCGAACATTACATCGCGATCGACCGTACAGAGCATGCCCAGATGTGGCGCTCGGCTGCGGGGGGTGGCTTCGTTGTTGCCTTCATGGCACTGGTCAAGCTGTTGCTTGGCAAGTTCGTTTTTGCGCCGCTTGTTCATGTCGTCATGTACAGCCTGAATTATTCGCTTGGCTTTGTGCTGATCCATGTCTTGCATTTCACACTCGCCACCAAGCAACCGGCGATGACTGCTGCCACGATCGCCGAGAGCATCGATAAGTCAGAAGGCAAAGCGCGCGACTTGCACCGCCTGGCAGATCTGGTGGTGGCGACGCTGCGCAGCCAGTTTGCCGCCATTGTCGGCAACATTGTGGTGACCCTACCGACGGCAATGGTCATCGCCTTGGCCTACCACTGGATCACGGGCCAGCCAGCGATGGATCTGGCCAAAGCGCAACACACGCTACATGATCTCTCGCCCATTGCGAGCCTGGCCATTCCGCATGCAGCGCTGACCGGCGTCCTGCTTTTTCTGGCCGGGTTGCTGTCCGGATTTTTCGACAACAAAGCGGCTTACGACCGCATCCCGGAACGCATCGCCCATCTGGGCTGGCTGCGCCGTCTGATCGGCCCGCAGCGCACTGACCGGTTGGCTGATTACATCGGGCGCAATCTGGGCAGCCTGGCCGGTAACTTTTTACTGGGAATCATGCTGGCCAGCCTGGCACCTCTTGGAGAATTTCTCGGTCTGCCGCTGGATGTGCGCCATGTGACGCTGTCTTCAGCCAATTTTGCCCTCGCTTTAACCTCGCTCGATTTTCACATTAGCCTGCTCACGCTTGCCGAAACGCTGGCAGGAATCGCGCTGGTGGGCTTTACCAATCTCGCCGTCAGTTTTGTCCTCGCGTTATGGGTGGCGCTCAAGGCGCGCGGGGCGGATATCACTGCCAGCCAGGGGCTTGCGGTACTTTTGCTGGAGCGCCTGCGCACAGAGCCCGCGCGTTTTTTTGTGCCGCCCCGCCCCTGAAGCAGGGTGCCCGCATCGCGTAATTTATCGCGCTAAAAAGTGATGCGCGGTAGTCTCTAGCAGGACGGCGCTGGTGATACGGTGGCAAATCGAGGAAAATTAGCGCCTCGAATTTTTTGCCATGCGTGCGACTTCATGACTTCCTTGCTCGACAATCTCAATGAACCACAACACGCCGCCGTCACACTACCTGCCGAGCATGCGCTGATTCTGGCGGGTGCTGGCTCTGGCAAAACGCGCGTGCTGACCACACGCATTGCCTGGCTGATCTCAACCGGCCAGGTCTCGCCACAAGGTATTTTGGCGGTGACTTTTACCAACAAGGCCGCAAAGGAAATGCAGACACGGCTGGCGGCGATGCTGCCGATTAATGTGAAGGGAATGTGGATAGGCACTTTTCATGGGCTGTGCAATCGCCTGCTGCGCGCGCATTACCGCGATGCGGGTTTGCCGCAACTGTTCCAGATACTCGATTCGGCTGATCAGCTCTCGTCGGTCAAGCGTCTGATGAAGGCGCTGAACGTGGATGACGAAAGATTTCCGCCGCGCGAGATGTGCCATTTCATCAACGCGCAAAAAGAACAAGGCCTGCGTGCGTCTGCCGTTGAGGCGTGGGATAACTGGGCAAAAAAGAAAGTGGACATTTATGCAGCTTACGAGACGCAATGCCAGCGTGAAGGGGTGGTCGATTTTGCCGAACTGCTGTTGCGCTCCTATGAATTATTGACTCGCAACGAGCCTTTGCTGCGCCATTATCAAGAACGCTTTCGGCATATTCTGGTAGATGAATTCCAGGACACGAACAAGCTGCAATACCGGTGGCTGAAATTGCTGACCGGACAGCAGGCGGCACTGTTTTGCGTTGGAGATGATGATCAGAGCATCTACGCTTTTCGCGGTGCGGATGTAGGCAACATGCGCGATTTTGAACGTGAGTTTCATGTCAGACACATGATCCGCCTGGAGCAGAATTATCGTTCGCACGGCAACATTCTGGATGCGGCGAACGCGATCATTCAGAATAATCCGCAGCGTCTGGGCAAGAATTTATGGACACAGGCGGGCAGTGGCGAGCCGATTCGCGTGTATGAGGCTTACTCTGATAATGATGAAGCGCGCTGGATTGTTGAGGAGGTCAAAGCCTTGGTGCGCGATGGTCACACGCGTGCCGAAATTGCGCTGCTCTATCGCAGCAACGCCCAGTCGCGCGCGCTGGAGCATGCCTTGTTCAATGCCGGGATTCCTTATCGCGTGTATGGCGGGCTGCGCTTTTTTGACCGCGCCGAAGTCAAGCATGCGCTGGCATATCTGCGCCTGATCGCCAATCCCAACGACGACACGGCATTTGCGCGGGTGGTCAATTTCCCCGTGCGTGGCATCGGCGCACGTAGTCTGGAAGCCTTGCAGGATGCGGCCAATGCCGCCAGTAGCAGCTTCTTTGCGGCTATCCCGCAAGTTGGCGGCAAGGGTGGCGCATCGCTCGCGGCGTTTGCAAAACTCATCCATCAGTTGAATGAAGCGGCGCATCTGCCCTTGCCTGAGCTGATTGATCATGTGCTTGAGTTGTCCGGCCTGCGCACGCATTACCAGAACGAAAAAGAGGGCCAGGAGCGACTTGCCAATCTGGATGAGCTGATCAATGCTGCCACCAGTTTTATTGCAGAAGAAGGCACGGTCAGCGAGGAGGGCGAATTATCGGCTGATCTGGCGGCGTTTCTCTCGCATGCATCGCTTGAAGCCGGCGAACATCAGGCCGGTGAGGGGGACGATGCGCTGCAATTGATGACGGTGCATTCGGCCAAAGGGCTGGAGTTCAACATGGTGTTTATCAGCGGCCTGGAAGAGGGGCTGTTTCCGCATGAAAACGCGGTGAATGACACCAGCAACGGTAGCGACGGGCTGGAGGAAGAGCGCCGCCTGATGTACGTTGCCGTGACCCGTGCGCGCCAGCGGTTGTATCTCAGCATCGCGCAAAGCCGCAT
>JALRCC010000179.1 GCA_023257495.1 Rugosibacter sp.
AATTCTTCAGATGCTGCAGATTGCCCTGGATGTTTGCCCAGCGTCTTTGCCGTAGCTCTTCAGTAATGCCTGCCGGATCAAACACAAACACATCCAGCATATCCACGTAGTTTTCGTAGGTCGGTGCGTGATACAGCTTGAACATTTTTTTGATGCCTTCTTGCGGGTTCGGCTGAACGATGCTTGGTCCCATGCCGCCCGGCCCCATCAAAATCATTCTGTCCAGTCGATCCGGAAACTCGACCGCAAAATTCAGTGCCGTAGCGCCACCCATGGAGTTGCCAATCACATGGGCCTTCTTGATATTCAAAACATCCAGCAGCCCTTTGACAGCGCGCGCATTGAACAAGCCACGCTGAATTTCGGGAACGCTCTCATCCGACTTGTTAAACCCCGGGCAATCCATCAGGATGACGCGATAACCCGCGTCAACAAAAGCATCTATGTTCTTGTAGTAATTGCTCCAGCCGCTGGCACCCGGGCCACCGCCATGCAGCATCACGACAGCGTCGCCCTGACCGGCTTCGTTGTAATGAATTTTGAAATTATGCAAACCTTCTTCGTTGATCGTTGCGAATTTACTCGTCGATTCTTCAGTTAGTGCAACCACGATGCCTCCTTGTATAGGGTATTAATAGGGCGCGATCAATAAACCAGCTCTGCATGCGCCTGCTGCGAGCCTTGAAAACGCGTAAATATACCCTGTAACTACCCGCTTAGTGAATTTTCCCTCAGTAAGCGATAAGCATGTGCAAAGTAGCAACGATAACCACACAACGAAATCATGCCGAATGGGCAAACGCCAGATAAAAGTCGGCGCTGGCATGACGGCTCAGCGCTTGTAATTTCGGATAGGGATGAGAATGGCAAAACCACCTGCAAGAGATGCAGGCTTATTTTGGAATTTGCCTTTGAAAAAGAGTTTTACAGAGAATTTTTAAATGGAACGAACTTTTTAAACGGCTCGAAGAGTGGGTCTAAAAATCACCTGGTGCCGACAGTCTGAATCGAACAGACGACCTACCGCTTACAAGGCGGTTGCTCTACCCCTGAGCTATGCCGGCATGGCGCGAATTATAGCGTAGCTATTGTTGAGAATCGCTATAAACTTGAAGTACCCTTGATCTCTTTTTCTTCAAACGCCAGCCTGATGCCAGCCCTAATCAATTCCGCTGAAATCCTCTCGGATAACCTATCAAAAACTGCTGCCGACGGTGTGATCAACCATGGTGCGCTCAACCGTGGTGTGCTCAATACACGCACCCTTGATACACCGCACGCTTTACAGCTGTTATTGATCTGCCCCATGGATAAAGCGGATGATCTGGCGACATGTTTGCGGCCAACATTTGCCAAAATAGGCAAACAGGTTGTGCTGCACGTTGCCTCTTCACTGAGCGACTTATGCAGCGCTTTAACGCAAAGCACTTGGGATGCCGCTATCTACACACCGGATCACATGCCACTGCCGATCAATGACGTGATGCATCAGATCGAACAATCTGCACTTGATCTACCATTGATCCCGCTCATCCGTCCGGTGGTTTCATCCGAGACACAGCCAGCCTTATGTGATGATATTCGTGATGATATTCGTGATGATATTCGTGCTGATGCTCGTGACGTTATTGATAGTCATCAACTTGACCTTCTGGCACTCACTGTCACACAGGAGGTGCGTGAAGTCCGTCATCGTGCCGACTACCGTATCGCATCAGAAAAGCTGAAGGAAAGCGAGGCTCGCTTTCGTGGCCTGACGTCCAATTTGCCAGGCATGTTATTTCATCTGCGGCAGAAAACAGATGATGGCTATCGCTTCCTGTATGCCAGCGAGGGTTGTCAAAAACTCTTTGCTGTCACCCCGCAGGATCTACTGGCTTCGGCTTCACGGCTGTTCGATGCCTTCGATACGGAAGAAAGGAAAAGTCTGCATCGCGCCTTGCAAGATTCCGCCGCGAACGGTGCGCTGCTCAACTGGGAAGGTCGAACCCGCGGACGCACGCGACACAAATGGATCAATCTGCGCTCCATGCCACATCGCCTGGATAGCGAGACGGTTGAATGGCGCGGCATTGCGACGAATGTGACACAGAGCAAAGAAAGTGAAGCCCAGTTGCGCAAATCACGGCAGCAGCTTGCCGAGCTGTCGTCCCACCTTGAAGCCATCAAAGAGGAAGAGCGCGAACGCATCTCGCGCGACATCCATGACGAGCTTGGCTCTATTCTGGTACGACTCAAAATTGAAATTGCGCTGTTAGCCAGCAAACTGCCAGACAACGCTGAGAAATTGCGTGATAAAGCGTATTCAATCGAAGGCTTGCTGGATCAGGCAATGAGCACAGCCAGCCGCGTGGCGCGCGAACTGCGCCCGGGCATTCTCAAAGAGTTTGGCTTGCCAGCCGCCATTGAATGCCAGGCTGAAGACTTCACCCAGCGGTTTCACATTCCCTGCCATGTACAATCTGACGAGGAGATGATCGAACCCACATTGGCCACGTCGCTGGCATTATTCCGCATTGCGCAAGAAGCCCTCACCAATATTGCCAAACACGCCCATGCCTCGCAAGTCTTCATACGTTTGCATCGCGAACACGGTAACATTGTGCTGGAAATCCGTGATAATGGCCGCGGCATTTCAGAAGTCGATATGCAAAAACCCAAATCATTCGGATTGCGCGGCATTCGTGAGCGAGTATCTAGCCTTGCGGGTTCTTTTGCAATTGTTGCAGCAGAGCAGGGAGGAACCCACATGACCTTACGCGTGCCTGAGCACACCGACCCCGAACCGCCAGCCGATGAAGAAGCGCAACGTGCGTTATTTTGATCATGCTTGACAAGATTCATGTCCTCATCGCCGATGACCATGCCATTGTGCGCCAAGGCCTTAAACAGATTCTTTCAGAAACCGATGATCTGCTGGTCACCGGTGAAGCCGATGATGGTGCCGAAGCATTGCAACTTGCCCGTCAGCAGCCGTGGGATGTGTTTTTGCTGGATGTTTCCATGCCCAATCGCAATGGGATTGATACGCTCAAGCAACTGAAAAAAGAGTTTCCCAGACTACCTGTTCTGATTCTCAGCATGCACCCTGAAGAGCAATATGCCATGCGTGCGCTCAAAGCGGGTGCTGCAGGCTACCTCACCAAACAAAGCGCACCGGAACAGCTGATCACCGCCATTCGCCAGGTAGCCGGTGGGCGAAAATATGTCAGCCCTGCCGTTGCCCAGCAGCTGGTTGAAGCGCTCACGGATAACACCGACAAACTGCCGCATGAGCGTATTACTGATCGTGAATATCAAGTCCTGGTGATGATC
>JALRCC010000209.1 GCA_023257495.1 Rugosibacter sp.
CGCGACAGCCTTGCAAAGCTGGCGTCGATTCGCGAGCTGCTCATCGAAAAAGTCGGCGCTGGTGATACGGTAAAAAGCACGCAAAATATCTGGCCAGCGCGACTCACCGAGCTGACCACGGCACTCGCCACACCCCATGCCTGTCTGACGCTGCTCACGCAAGCCATCGCCACTGAACCCGCCACTTTTTTGCGTGATGGTGGCGTGATCGCACCAAAATATGACGCCAAGCTGGACGAGCTGCGTGACATACAAGACAACTGTGGCGCATTTCTCCTCGCACTGGAAGCGCGCGAACGCGAACGGACCGGCATTGCCGCACTCAAAGTGGAATTCAATAAAGTGCATGGGTTTTACATCGAAGTCACCCATGCAAGCGCCAATAGCGGAAGTATCCCCGACGATTACCGCCGCCGCCAGACACTGAAAAATGCTGAACGCTACATCACGCCTGAACTCAAAACTTTTGAGGATAAATCGCTCTCGGCACAAGAGCGAGCACTAACGCTGGAACGCCATTTATGGGATGAGCTCATCATCACACTAGCCGTACATATTCCGCTCTTGCAGCGCATATCCCGCGCCATCGCCGAACTCGACGGCCTCACTGCCTTCGCCATCGCCGCCGTGCGTTACGACTATCGGCAACCCGAATTTTGCGACACGGCCATCATCGACATTGAAGGTGGCCGCCACCCCGTGGTCGAACGTCAAGTAAGCGGCAGTGGCGGAAACTTTATTGCCAACGATCTCAATTTTTCAGCAGCGCGCCGCATGCTGCTGATTACCGGCCCCAACATGGGCGGCAAATCCACTTACATGCGGCAAGTCGCGCTCATTGCACTACTCGCCCACTGCGGCAGTTTCGTGCCGGCTACCCGCTGCCGCATCGGGCCGATGGACGCAATCTACACGCGCATCGGCGCATCCGACGATCTGGCCTCAGGGCGTTCCACGTTCATGGTCGAAATGACCGAAGCCGCAGCGATTTTGCATGGCGCTACAGATAAGTCACTGGTCTTGATGGATGAAATCGGGCGTGGCACCTCGACCTTCGACGGTGTTGCGCTCGCCTTCGCCATCGCCCGTCACCTGATCGAAAAAAACCGCTCCTACGCTTTGTTCTCAACCCACTACTTTGAACTGACGCATCTGGCGCAGGATTATCCCGTCTGCTGCAACGTGCACCTTGACGCCGTGGAACATGCGCACAAGATCATCTTCCTGCACGCAGTCAAGGAGGGCCCGGCTTCGCAAAGTTATGGCGTGCAGGTGGCCGCGCTGGCTGGCATGCCTCCTGCCGTGGTGCGCGAAGCGCGGCGGCGTTTAACGCTGATGGAAAACCGCGAAGTCGGGACACAGACCCAACCCGATCTTTTCGCCAGCGCGCCACCATTGCCTGATCCGCCGCATCCGGCGCTGGACGCACTGCGTGATTTAAAGCCGGACGAACTCACCCCGCGCGAGGCGCTGGAAAAACTCTACATGCTGACCAAGCTGGCCAAATCCTGAACCTGTCGAGATCACTCACTGCACAGGCCGTTACAAAAAACCTTAATGCGTTTCGCTCTCCGGCGGCACAGGCGCTGGCAAAATCATGATGCCCTCATCGAGCAGCTCGCGGGTTTCCTCTACTGTGGCCACACCACGAATATTGCGCGCTGGCGCTTCTTTGTAATGAATACGACGCGCCTCTTCCGGCAAACGATCGCCGACATTTTCTGCCTGGCGAGCCATCGTTGCCAAAGCCTGAAAGATTTTTTGCGCGGCTTCTGGTTGCGTCAGTGGCCCTGCTGTCAATCCCGCTGCTGTTAGTCCCGCCGCTGTCAATCCATTGGTATCAACAGCCTCCGAGATATTGTGATCCTGCGCTACGGCTGCCGTGGTGCGCCGGACATGCGGAGCTGAAGGCAACTGTGTAACGGAAGAGGTTTGACAATAAGTGCATTGCACCAACTGGCGCGCTTGCTGATCACGAAAGGCATCGCTAGAAGCAAACCAGCCCTCGAAACGATGCCCGTTGTCACACAGCAGATTAAGAATGATCATCGCATATCCAGCGGCTAACCTTCATGTGCATCGCCCTCAGAATTTCCCTTGATGGGCTGCTCTTATCGACGCACATGCTGGTTTTTAACCCTTTGCCAGTTCCGCTTCAATCGCTTCGATCAGTTTAGGTGCATCCGGCGCTGTATCCGGAGCAAAGCGACGCACAACCTGGCCTTGACGATTGATGAGAAATTTTTCAAAGTTCCACACAACTTCAGGCTTTTCCGTTGGTTCCATCTTGTAGCCGCGCAGCATGGTTTCCATGCCACCACGATCTTCGGTATCCGGCTTGACTGTCGTCAGATGCTTGTACAACGGATGCTTATCTGCCCCGGTGACCTGAATCTTGCTATACAGCGGAAATTTCACGTCATACGTGGTCTTGCAGAATTGCTGAATTTCTTCGTCGGTGCCTGGTTCTTGCGCACCAAAATCATTGGCGGGAAAGCCGAGTACGGCAAACTTCTTGTCCAGAAATTTCTGGTGAAGTTTTTCCAGCCCGTCATATTGCGGCGTCAGGCCGCATCGGGAGGCAACGTTCACTACCAGTAAAACTTTACCTTCGTGTTCATTCAGGGTAGCAGCGCTACCATCGATTTTTTTGAGCGGAATGTCATAGAGTGCGTTGGTCATCAGGTAATCCTCCGAATGGAACAGGGTGAAATTGGATGCGGTGAAATTTATTGGAGTGGCAATGATTGACGTTGCAATAGTGATCGGATATTAAATGATTTGAGGCAACCCATATCAATCAAGCGCCGTTCAAAAGTAAAGTCGCCGATTGAATGATATGGTGCCCGGGACCGGAATCGAACCGGTACGGCTTGCGCCGAGGGATTTTAAGTCCCTTGTGTCTACCAATTTCACCACCCGGGCGTATCGACTACACCTATGAAATACCTCGCGGGAAAAACCACGCAGGGATATTGGAGGCGCGACCCGGAATCGAACCGAGGTACACGGCTTTGCAGGCCGCTGCATAACCACTCTGCCATCGCGCCATGGTTGAAAGTCCATGACTGAACCAAGACCAGGGTAAAACTAAAAAGGGAAAACGTTTAAACGTTTTCCCTTTCCTTGAAATCTGTAGTCCAGCCACTCATCTAGTTTCTTTG
>JALRCC010000049.1 GCA_023257495.1 Rugosibacter sp.
CGATTCGTCATTTCAACTCAACTTGAATTTGTCGCTCCAATTTTTGACGGCTTGTTCAGCGGTTCCCTAAAGATTGTGATTCAAGAGGCTGACTTAAAAAGCCACCACCGGAGAGAGGAAGAGCATGTTTTATTGCCGTGAATTGATCAAGCGCTGCGCCCGCAACTATCCGCATAAACCAGCTTACGTTTGTGGCACGCAATCGGCTACCTGGTCACACATTGACCAACGCTCTGATTGCTTTGCAAGCGCCTTGCAACGACTCGGGGTGACACAAGGCACAACAGTCTCGATTTGCAGTATGGAAGCCATCGAGGTCTATGAACATTTTTTTGCTTGCATGAAAATCGGAGCCATTCGCGTCGGGCTGAATGTGCACTACGTCTGGCCTGAAATGCGGCATATCCTGCAGGACAGCGCAACGCGCGTTTTGCTGGTTGATGCGCGGGCAAGCAAGCTGATTGAGGAACACCGTGCCGAAATTGAAGCGATGGGTATCCAGCTGATCGGCTATGGCAGCGGACACCGCTTTGCACTCGACTACGAAACGCTATTGCGTGAGAACAATGAGCCGCACTGGCCTGAGCTTAACCCGGATGATCCCCTCTTCTACAGTTACACCTCAGGCACCACCGGCATGCCCAAGGGCGTCATCCTCACGCAACAGGGTGCCACCGATTGCATCCTGCACTCGCTCATTTCGTTCGGCCTGGCTCCTGACGATATCTGGTACCAACCCGCCCCGTCAACCTGGATTGTCATTGTCATGAGCTGCTTTAACCTGGGCAATGGCATGACGACGGTCATTCCCGATGGCAGCTTTCAAGTCGCAGAATTTCTACGCAGTGTTGAACGCGACCGTATTACGGTCGCCCTGCTAGTGCCCGCGATGATTCAACGCGTCATTGCCGAATATCAATCAGGCAGTTACGACATTGCATCCCTGCGCCTCATTGTTTACGGATCCTCCCCCGCAACACCCACGCTGATCCGGCAAGCCGATGCCATCCTCAAGGTAGATCTGCTCCAAACCTATGCCATGACTGAAGCCACTGGCGGCTGGGTTTCTTTTCTGACACCGGCAGATCACCAACGCGGATTACGCGAAAAACCCGAGTTGCTGAAATCAGCCGGTCGGATTGGCATTCATTTTGAATGTTCGATCCGAGATGACGATGGGCACGCCTTGCCGCCCAATAGCCGGGGTGAAGTCTGGTTAAGAAGCGGTACGCTCATGCAGTGCTACTTGCACTTGCCCGATGAAACAGCGCAAACGCTGCGTGATGGCTGGCTCAGAACCAACGATATCGGCTACCTTGATGAGGAAGGTTATCTCTATCTGCTCGATCGGCAGAAATTCATGATCATCAGCGGTGGCGTGAATGTCTTTCCCACTGCAGTAGAAGCCGTTCTGGCAGAGCACGACTGCGTGCAGGAAGTGGCCGTTGTTGGCGTGCCACATCCGGAATGGGGCGAAGCCGTTGTTGCCGTCGTGGTCGCCAGGCCCGCATTCACTGCAACGAGCACAGAGCTCATTGAATTTTGCCGTGAAAAACTCAGCTCCCTTGAACGCCCAAAATACATTGTTTTCGTCGAAGCTCTGCCCAAAACACCCAATGCAAAGGTCAAAAAAACCGAGATCAAAAAATGGTTGAGCACCACTCAGGGGCTGGTACCGTGGAACATCACGGTTGAAACCTAGGCAACTCTTTGATGCCACCCATGGTGGGCTCATCAAGCCATGAGCAAAAACCACTTATTCAGCGTTTCATTGACCAGCGCAGCACAAAACCACGTCACCCCATTGCCATCGCTCTAAAAGAAACGATGATCATGCTTCTGGCACCGTATTGCCATCGCCGACTTTTCAGGGTGTGCTGGCAGGAATCACGCTGAAAAGAACATTACTCATACATTCACCCGCCGCAAGCGCAGCGCATTGGAAATCACCGATACCGAACTGAAACTCATGGCCACGGCAGCGATCAAGGGTGAGAGCAGCAAGCCGGTGAAGGGGTACAGTACACCCGCGGCCAGCGGGATGCCCAGCGCGTTGTAAAGAAAAGCAAAGGCCAGATTCTGGCGCATGTTGCCCACACTTGCAACGGATAACGCCCGCGCGCGCAGAATGCCCCGCAAATCGCCCTTGACCAGAGTGACCGGGGCGCTGTTCATCGCCACATCCGTGCCCGTGCCCATCGCAATGCCGACATCAGCACGCGCCAGCGCCGGCGCGTCGTTAATGCCATCGCCGGCCATGGCGACCTTGTGGCCTGCCTGCTGCAAGCGTTCGACCAGCGCCAGCTTGTCTTGCGGCTTGACCTCGCCGTATACCTCGCCTTGCACCTCACTAAGCCCCAGCCGCGCGGCAATCGCGCGCGCCGTGGTCAGGCCATCGCCCGTCGCCATGATGACGTGGATACCGGTGGCTTTAAGGCCCGCCAAGGCTTCGGGGGTTGATTCCTTGATCGGGTCGGCCACCGCGACGAGCCCGACCAGTCGCCCGTCCACCGCCAGATACATCACGCTGGCACCTTCTTTACGCAGGGTTTCCGCGGCATCCGCCAAACCATCCCAGGCGACTTTTTCATCGTCCATCAGCGCCGTGTTGCCAAGGATCACCGCCCTGCCCGCAATCGCTCCGCGCACGCCGATGCCGGTGCTGGATTCGAAATTTTCCGGCTTAGCCAGTACCAGTTGCCTGCGTTTTGCCTCGGTAACAATGGCTTGCGCCAGCGGATGCTCGCTGCCCTGATCAATGCTGGCGGCCAGGCGCAACACTTCGTCCTCCTCACCGCTGGTAACGGCCACGGCTCGGTAAAAAGCGGGTTTGCCTTCGGTCAGCGTGCCGGTCTTGTCCACAATCAATGTGTCGATGGTGCGCAATTGCTCGATCGCCGCCGCATCGCGGAACAGCACACCGGCGGTGGCCGCTTTGCCGGTTGCCACCATGATGGACATGGGTGTTGCCAGGCCAAGCGCACAGGGACAGGCGATGATCAATACCGAGACGGCATTGATCAGCGCATACACCCAGCTGGGCTCAGGGCCGAAGAAGCCCCAGATGAAGAAGGTGAAGAAGGCAATGCTCACCACGATCACCACGAAATAACCCGCCACCACATCGGCCAGCCGTTGCATCGGCGCGCGCGAGCGCTGCGCCTGCGCAACCATCTGCACGATCTGCGCCAGCGTGGTGGCAGCGCCGACTTTTTCGGCGCGCATGACCAGGCTGCCATTGGTGTTGATGGTTGCCCCGATGAGTTTGTCGCCGGGTTGTTTATGGACAGGAATCGGCTCGCCGGTCAGCATGGATTCATCCACTGCGCTTGCGCCCTCTTCCACAACGCCATCCACCGGCACCTTCTCGCCGGGCCGCACGCGCAGCCGGTCGTTGATATGCACATGGGTTAGCGGGATATCTTCTTCACTGCCATCAGCGGCGATACGCCGCGCGGTCTTGGGTGCCAAGCCGAGCAGGGATTTGATCGCCGCCGACGTTTGCGAACGCGCCTTGAGCTCGAATATCTGACCCAGCAGGGTCAGCGAAATGATCACCGCCGCAGCTTCGAAATAGACACCGACGCGGCCATGCATCACGAAGGATGGCGGGAAAATATCCGGCGCCACCGTGGCCACGACGCTATAAAAATAGGCCGCGGCCGTGCCCGACCCGATCAAGGTCCACATGTTCGGATGGCGTGTGATGACCGATTGCACCCCACGCACAAAAAACGGCCAACCCGCCCAGAGCACGATAGGCGTTGTCAGAATCAACTCGACCCAGTTCTGCATATGCGGGCTCATCAACGCCAGGCTGTGGCCTGTCATCGCCAAGGTGGTGACGATCGCCGTCAGCGGCAGCGTCCACCAGAAACGGTGGCGAAAATCGATCAGCTCGGGGTTTTCCTCATCATTCAGCGAGGGCATTTCCGGCTCCAGCGCCATGCCGCATTTGGGGCAGGTTCCGGGCATCGGTTGCCGGATTTCCGGGTGCATGGGGCAGGTATAAATCGCGCCCTCGATCGCTGATTCAGGTTCTTT
>JALRCC010000077.1 GCA_023257495.1 Rugosibacter sp.
CCGACGACTTTCGCCGACTTGATGGCTTTGGCGACCAGATACGCCGCGCCGCCTACGGCCATTAAATAGGCGGAGCGGTTGTCCTTGATGGCTTCAATCGCCACCGGGCCGCGCTCGGATTTACCGATCATCGAAATCAGGCCGGTTTTTTCGAGCATCATGCGCGTGAATTTATCCATGCGCGTGGCGGTGGTCGGGCCTGCGGGGCCGACGACTTCATCGCGCACGGGATCGACCGGGCCGACGTAATAGATCACTCGGTTGGTGAAGTCGACAGGCAGCTTTTCGCCTTTGGCCAGCATGTCGGCAATGCGTTTGTGCGCGGCATCGCGTCCGGTGAGCATTTTGCCGTTGAGCAAGAGTTTTTGCCCCGGCTTCCAGGCGGCGACTTGTTCCTTGGTGAGCGTGTCCAGATTGACTGCGGTGGCGGCTTTTGTGTCCGGCGTCCAGGTCACCGCTGGCCAGTCAGCTAATTTGGGTGGCTCCAACTTGGCGGGGCCTGAGCCATCGAGGTGAAAATGAATGTGGCGCGTGGCCGCGCAGTTGGGAATCAGCGCGACGGGCAGGTTGGCGGCGTGGGTCGGGTAATCCAGGATTTTCACGTCGAGCACGGTGGTGAGACCACCCAGCCCCTGCGCGCCAATGCCCAGCGCATTAACTTTTTCGTAAATTTCCAGCCGCAACGCTTCAATGCGCGAGAGTTGCGCGCCGCTGGCGGCGCGCGCCTTGAGTTCATGGATGTTGCACGGCGCCATGATGGATTCCTTGGCCAGCAGCATGGCTTTTTCCGGTGTGCCGCCGATGCCGATGCCAAGGATGCCCGGCGGGCACCAGCCTGCGCCCATGGTGGGCACGGTTTTGATGATCCAGTCGACCAGATCGTCCGATGGATTCAACATGGCGAACTTGGTTTTCGCTTCCGAGCCGCCGCCCTTGGCCGCGCAGATAACTTCAACATGGTCGCCCGGCACGACTTCAAAATGCACCACGGCGGGCGTGTTGTCCTTGGTGCTTTTACGCGTACCGGCAGGGTCGGCAAGCACCGAGGCGCGAAGCGGATTGTTCGGGTCAAGATAAGCGCGGCGCACGCCTTCATCAACCATTTCCTGAATGGAGAGCGTCGCTTCCCAGCGTGCGTTCATGCCAACTTTAACGAACACCAGCGCAATGCCGGTGTCCTGGCAAATGGGGCGATGGCCTTCGGCAGCCATGCGGCTGTTGGTCAGGATTTGCGCGATCGCGTCTTTTGCGGCGGGGGATTCTTCCTTGTCATACGCTTCGCCCAGTGCCTGGATAAAGTCGAGTGGATGGTAATAGCTGATGTATTGGAAGGCGTCGGCGATGGATTGGATAAAGTCTTCTTGGCGAATAGGATTCATGGGGATCTCGGGATAAATAAATTAGTGCGCGCTTTTGCTGACTTGTAAAGTGGTTGTCATGATGCGGTCAGTCCAGGCAATCGCCAGGGCCGAGATCAGGAACGATAAATGAATGGCGACCTGCCACAGGATGATCCGATCAGCCAGATGCTCGGCATTGATGAAAGTTTTCAGCAGATGAATGGAAGAAATGCCGATCAGCGCGGTCGCCAGCTTGACCTTGAGCACGCCAGCGTTGACATGCGAGAGCCATTCCGGCTGATCGGGGTTGCCTTCCAGATCAAGCCGTGAGACAAAGGTTTCATAGCCGCCGATGATGACCATGATCAGCAGGTTGGCGATCATCACCACGTCGATTAGTCCGAGTACGATCAGCATGACCTGCGCTTCGGTCAGGCTGCCGATCTGGGAGATCAGCAGCGCCAGTTCATGCATGAACTGATACACATACACGCCTTGCGCCACGATCAGGCCAAGGTAGAGCGGGGCTTGCAGCCAGCGGCTGGCAAAAATGAGTTTTTCCAGAGGATTGATGATGCGGTTCATTGGCTTGATTGTTACGGTGACTAGGGAAGGCGATATTATCGCAGAGGATTTGACTTCCTCGGAGCGAGCCTGAAAACTCGCTTGGCTGGAGACTGCATCGTTAGCAGGGTGACGCTAGAATAGCGCACACTGGTGAGTTATCAGCAGCGAGTTATCAGCACCATGTATCAACACTAGCCAAAACCAAGATTAACCAGACAAAGATTAAACAGACCCAAGATTAATCAGACCCAAGATTAAACAGACCCAAGGAGGATCACATGTCCGCAGACATCACAAGCCAGAACGTGCACATTTATGAACCGTCACCCGAGGTGGTGAGTCAGGCCGCTGTTTCGGGTATGGCCGCTTATCAGGCGTTATGCCGTGAAGCCGAGCAGGACTACACCGGTTATTGGGCGCGTCTGGCCGCTGATCATGTGAGTTGGCAGACGCCATTCACGCAGGTGCTGGATGAGTCGAATGCGCCGTTTTACCAATGGTTTGCCGATGGCAAGCTGAATGTTTCCTACAACTGTCTGGATCGTCATGTGGCCGCAGGCCTGGGCGATAAGGTAGCGCTGATTTTTGAAGCGGATGATGGCCAGGTGACTCGCGTGACCTATCAAGCCTTGTTGCGTCGAGTGGCGCAATTTGCCAATGGCTTAAAAGCGCGCGGCATCAAAAAAGGCGACCGTGTGCTGATCTATATGCCGATGTCGGTAGAAGGCATTGTTGCCATGCAGGCCTGTGCGCGTATCGGGGCGATTCATTCGGTGGTGTTCGGTGGCTTTTCGGCCAAGAGCGTGCACGAGCGGATCATCGATGCGGGCGCTGTTGCCGTGATCACGGCCGATGAGCAGTGTCGCGGTGGCAAGACGATTCCGTTAAAACCGGCGGTGGATGAAGCGCTTGCTTTAGGCGGTTGTGAATCCATTCGTTCTGTCATTGTGTATCGTCGCACGGGTGGGGCCTGCGCGATGACAGCCGGGCGCGATGTGCCGTGGGATGACGTGATCGCCGGTCAGCCAGATATCTGCGAGCCGGAATGGGTTGGCGCTGAGCACCCGCTGTTCATTTTGTATACCTCGGGTTCCACCGGCAAGCCCAAAGGTGTGCAACACAGCTCGGGCGGTTATTTGCTGCATGCCGTTTTGACCACCAAGTGGACATTTGATCTCAAACCCGATGATGTGTTCTGGTGCACGGCAGATATCGGCTGGGTTACCGGGCACACCTATATTGCCTACGGCCCGCTGGCCTGCGGCGGCACGCAAATTGTTTTTGAGGGGGTGCCGGTGTATCCGGATGCAGGGCGTTTCTGGCGCATGATTCAGGATCACAAAGTCAGCATTTTCTATACCGCGCCGACGGCGATTCGTTTGCTGATCAAGGCCGCTGAAACCACACCCGACGTGCATCCCGCGAAGTACGATTTATCGTCATTGCGTCTTTTGGGTTCGGTCGGTGAGCCGATCAATCCTGCCGCGTGGGAGTGGTATTACCAGAACATCGGCGGTGGTCGCTGCCCGATTGTTGATACCTTCTGGCAAACCGAAACCGGTGGCCACATGATCACCCCTCTGCCGGGCGTGACACCGCTGGTGCCTGGCTCGTGCACTCTGCCTTTCCCTGGCATTCAGGCCGCGATTGTGGATGAGACCGGACACGAGCTGGAGTGGGGCAAGGGCGGTATTCTGGTGGTAACCAAGCCTTGGCCGTCGATGATCCGCACGATCTGGGGTGATCCGGAACGCTTTAAAAAGGCGTATTTTCCGCAGGATTTTCAAGGCAAGCTGTACCTTGCAGGTGACGGTGCGATGCGGGACGCAAAAACCGGTTATTTCACCATTACGGGGCGCATTGATGATGTGCTGAATGTCTCTGGGCATCGCATGGGTACGATGGAAATTGAATCCGCGCTGGTCTCCAACCCCTTGGTGGCCGAGGCAGCCGTGGTCGGTCGTCCGGATGATGTGACAGGTGAAGCGATTTGTGCTTTTGTGGTGTTAAAGCAAACACGTCCCAGTGGCGAGAATGCGAAGAAAATTGCCACGGATTTACGTAATTGGGTAGCCAGAGAAATTGGCCCCATTGCCAAGCCGAAAGACATTCGTTTTGGCGACAACTTGCCCAAAACCCGATCAGGCAAAATCATGCGCCGTTTGCTGCGTAGCCTGGCCAAGGGTGAGGCGATCACGCAAGATGTGTCGACGCTCGAAAACCCGCAGATTCTGGAGCAGCTGAAAGAAGCGTCATAAAGAAGTCTCATGAAATTTTTATGCTGCGTTTTTTATGCTGCCCATGCGGACGATTTTTTATTTCAAGAGGAACGGTAAATGATGACTGATGAAGCTGTAATGGATGTTGACGTTGTAAAAGACGCCGTGGATGCTGTCATGAAGGGCAGAAAATCAGTGCGCGCCTTTTTGCCGCAGGCTGTGCCGCAAGAAATGATTGCCGACATTTTGCAGGTTGCTGCCCGGGCACCTTCGGGCACCAACACCCAGCCCTGGCAAGTGCATGTGCTGACGGGCAAGATGCGCCATCAGTTGGTAGATGAAGTTTGTCAGGCGTTCGATGCCAACGACACCAGCCACAAACCGGATTACGACTATTACGCCAGGGAATTTTTTGATCCTTATCTTGCGCGGCGGCGTAAAGTCGGCTGGGATCTGTACGGTTTGCTGGGCATCAAGAAAGGGGAGGCGGAAAAAACCCGCGCCCAGCATCGCAAAAATTACACCTTGTTTGATGCGCCGGTGGCTTTGATGTTCGTGATTGATCGCCGTCTGGCCATGGGTAGTTGGCTCGATTTCGGCATGTTTTTGCAGAACGTGATGCTAGCAGCCCGTGCCCGTGGGCTGGATACCTGCCCGCAAGCGGCGTGGATTGACTATCACCGTATCGTGGAAAAGCTGTTGAACCTGGGTGAGCATGATCAACTGGTGTGCGGCATGGCGTTGGGTTATGCCGACAACAATGCCTTGGTCAATACCCTGACTACCGAACGCGCCGCGCTGGAGGAGTTCGTGCATTTCCATGACTGATGACGCATCGGATGTAGCAGATAGCTCTCGTCAGCGCATTGACAAATGGCTGTGGGCGGCGCGATTTTTTAAAACCCGCCGTCTGGCCACCGAGGCGATTGAAGCGGGACGCATCCAGTTGAATGGCCATTCCGTTAAACCTGCGCGCGAAGTGAAATGCGGTGATCTGGTGGAAATGAAATTGGGCGATACGTTGTGGGTGGTGTGCGTGCGTGGCACAAATGCCCAGCGCCGCCCGGCACCCGAAGCGCGGCGGTTATATGAAGAAACACCGGAGAGCGTCGCCCATCGTGCCCAACAGCGCGAGATGAAGCAAATGTCGCCCACCCCGGGCGCAGGCTTGCGCGGGCGGCCTACCAAAAAAATGGGGCGCTTGATCCGTGGTTTCTTTGGTAAGTAATCCGCATGAATAGCTTGATGACCAGCGTCCTGATGTTTCTCCTGGTGTTTCTGTTGGGGCTTGTGTCTGGCGGCGCGCTGGTTGTCTTTTTGCTCAGAAAACGTGAGGCTGATGCCAGGACGCAAATCGAGGAAAAATTTGCGGCGCAGCTCGCCACGCGTGATGGCGAGCTTGTTGCACTCCGTGAAGAAAAGTCGGCGCTGGCAATACGGCGCGCCGAGCTGGAAACCGAACTGGCCGCCGAGCGCACGCTGTTCGCCGAGCGTCAGGCCACGCTGGAAGCCGCGCGCAACAGCTTTGCCGATGCCTTCAAAGTCATCTCGGCCGATGCGCTGGCTAAAAACAACCAGTTGTTCATGGAGCTTGCCCGCACCACGTTAGAGTCGCAACAAGCAGCCACGCAAGCCGCCGCGAAAGCGGATCTCGAAAAGCGCCAGCTGGCCATTGGCGAATTGGTTACGCCTGTAAAAGCTTCGCTGGAAAAGTTCGAGCAGCAGATTGGTCATATCGAAAAGCAGCGTATCGACGCTTACGCCACATTAAGTGAGCAAGTGCGGCAGATGTCTGAAGCGCAATTGGCCTTGCGTGCCGAGACGGGTAATCTGGTCAAAGCTCTGCGTGCGCCGCAAACCCGTGGCCGCTGGGGCGAACTGCAATTGAAACGCGTCGTTGAAATGGCCGGCATGCTCGATCATTGCGATTTTTTCGAGCAGGAAAGCACGTCTACCGAAGAGGGCCGCTTGCGCCCGGACATGGTCGTCAAACTGCCCGGCGGCAAGAATATCGTGGTGGACGCCAAGGCACCGCTGGCTGCCTACCTCGATGCGTTGGATGCGACCGACGAGCATGAAAAAAAACGCAAGCTTGCGGACCACGCACGGCAAGTGCGAGATCACCTGGCAAAGCTTGGCCGCAAGGCTTACTGGGAACAATTTCAGCCGACGCCGGATTTTGTGGTGCTGTTTTTACCTGGCGAAATGTTCTATTCCGCTGCCCTGGAGGCTGACCCTTCGTTGATCGAGGCGGGCGTGGATGCGCGCGTGATTCTCGCAACACCCACCACGCTGATTGCTTTGTTGCGTGCTGTCGCTTACGGCTGGACGCAACAAGCGCTGACCGATAATGCTGAACGCATCAGCGTGCTGGGGCGCGAACTGTATGAGCGCATCGCCGTTTTGGGCGAGCACTGGGCAGGCGTAGGCAAAAATCTGAACGATGCCGTTGCGGCCTACAACAAGTCGGTCGCCACGCTGGAGTCACGCGTGCTCGTCACCGCAAGAAAATTCCGCGACCTGAAAGTGACCGGTGAGGATAAGGAGATACGCGATCTCACCCCCATCGAAGCGCAACCGCGTGCGGTGCAGGCGATAGAGTTGCTGGGCAAAAATGAGGGTTTGTTCAAGAATTGAGTCTCACCTGTGCGTCAACATTGTGTCGCATGCTCTCTTGATGCACTACATGCCGCCGTCTCACCAAAGCCGACTTTTCCTGGGTTTTCATCATGTTGAATGATTTGCCTTTGCACCCTTTAGCCGATTTGCCTGGTGGCGCGGAGGTGGTGGTGCTATGCCCGACTGCACGGTTGGCGGCGGATTTGCGACGGGCGCATGGGGTGGCACAAATGCAGGCAGGGGCGCGGTCTTGGCAGGCTTTGTTCAGCGCAACGTCGGCACAGTGGCTGGATCATCTGACCTCTGCGGCTTTGTTGCACGGGGATATTGCGCCGACGGCCTTGCCGGGGCGATTTCTCACGCGACCGCAGGAGCAGGTGGTGTGGGCGCAGGCGGTGGCGCGTGATCTGGGGGGAAGCGAGGTTGTTTCAGGCTCGACATCGGATGAGCTGGCGGCACAGGTTGCCGCATTGTTTGACCGCGATGGTCTGGCGTTAGCCGCTGCCGAGGCGGAAAGTTTGCGTCTTAACTGGCAGATCAACGTGCCTAAACAGTTACAGACGGAAGAATATCGCGCCTTTTTGCGCTGGCGTGATGAGGTGGAGAAAATTTGCGCGCCGGAAGGCTGGCATACGGCAGATGCAGCGATGTTGTGGCGCATCGGCTGTGTTGAACGTGGGCTGACGGATTTGCCAGCGCGTATCGGCTTGGCGGGTTTTACCGCGCCCGATCCGTTGTTGGCCCGATTGATGAAAGCGCTGGCTGCGCGGGGGGTGGAGTTATTCAGGGTGGATTTTTCTCATCCAGCGGCGCAGACGAGCATCCAGGTTGGCGAATGCGTGGATGCAGCGGCTGAGTGCCAGGCGGCTGCGCATTGGGCAGGCAGCATTCTGGCGCACAACCCGCAAGCGCGGCTGCGCATTGCGGTGGCGGATTTGCCT
>JALRCC010000141.1 GCA_023257495.1 Rugosibacter sp.
AAGTTTCTTATCATCGACGAAGCGCAGAATCTGACGCCCAAGCAAATGAAAACGCTGATTACGCGCGCAGGCCCGGGCACCAAGGTCGTGTGCCTAGGTAATATTGCCCAGATCGATACTCCCTATCTGACTGAAGGTAGCTCGGGGCTGACTTATGTAGTGGATCGCTTCAAAGGATGGCCTCATTCAGGCCACGTTACGCTGCAACGAGGCGAACGTTCACGATTGGCAGACCACGCAGCCGAAGTGCTGTAAGCTACGCGTTATCGTCCCGTCCGGATTTTTACTGGGCGGGTCATGGATGTCCAAGGATTTTTCTCTGGTGTCTTTTCTATGTGTTCCTCATTTGCCCAGCCTACGCATGGCGAGGTGATTGCCGCTACAAAGCGCTGGTTGGAGCGGGCGGTCATTGGCCTGAATCTTTGCCCCTTTGCAAAAACGGTGCATGCCAAGCACCAGGTGCGCTATGCCGTCAGTAGCGCGCAAGCCAGCGATGCAGTGCTCGACGATCTGGAGCGCGAATTGCGTACTTTGGTTGCAGCAAAGCCGGAAAAGGTGGACACCACCTTGCTGATTCTTCCTTATGCGCTGGCAAAATTTGACGACTTTACCGACTTTCTTGATCTGGTAGAGATTGTTTTGAAAGTGCAGGGGCTCACGGGGGTGATTCAAGTCGCCAGTTTTCACCCGCAGTATCGATTTGCTGATGCAACAGCAGATGACATGAGTAACTTTACCAATCGTTCACCGTATCCTGTTCTGCATCTTTTGCGTGAAGCAAGTCTGGCGTATGCGATCCAGACATTTCCTGATACTGCCGCTATCTACGAGCAGAACATAGCTACGCTGCGTGCCTTGGGCATGGCGGGTTGGCAAGGGTTGGAAGTGGACGCAAAGGATCCCCCCCTAGGGGGCGATTAGGCGTAGTATTTGACTGCGGTGCAGCAGCTTGGCAAAGCCTGATCTTGTTGGCTTTCGAGGGTGAAGAATGCTAGGCGAGTTGCTTCTTCATCTACCTTAATTATTCGGGAGAATTCTCATGGCTAAAGGGCAAATGCGCAGTAATCGCGAGCAGAAAAAACCCAAAAAAGATAAAACCAAACCGGTCGCTCCGGTAGTGCCGTTTGGTGGTGGACAAGGTGCGTCTCTGCCCAAGAAGTAGCCTGCGGAATAAGTTACTTTGCCGGTGGTGTGTGGGTAGTGTGTGAGTGGCGGATTTTTTAGCTCTGGCACCGATCTGTGGCAAAAAACATGAGTCGATACCGAACAGAAACCGATACTTTTGGCGCAATTGATGTGCCCAGCGAGCGTCTGTGGGGTGCGCAAACCCAGCGTTCATTGATGCACTTTGCTATTGGCGAAGACTCCATGCCGAAAGAACTGGTGCATGCGCTGGTCTTGGTCAAGCGCTCGGCAGCGTTGGCCAATGCCTATCTTGGTGAAGTGGAGCCAAAGCTCGCGCAGGCGATTGTTGGTGCAGCAGATGAGATTCTTGATGGCCAATGGGCGAAAGAATTTCCTCTGTCTGTGTGGCAGACCGGTTCAGGTACGCAAACCAACATGAACGTGAATGAAGTGCTTGCCAACCGTGCCTCAGAGCTATTGGGCGGGGTGCGTGGCATGCAGCGTAGCGTGCATCCCAATGATCACGTCAATCGCTGTCAATCATCCAATGATGTGTTTCCCACGGCGATGCATGTGGCGGCGATCATGCAGATGGAAAAAGCACTACTGCCTGCCCTGCGCCAACTACGGCAAACGCTGCATGAAAAATCGCAGGTCTTTGCCCATATAGTCAAACTGGGACGCACCCACTTGCAGGATGCGATCCCGCTGACGCTGGGGCAGGAGTTTTCAGGCTATGCAGCTCAACTTGAGATAGCCGAGCGAGTCATTAGCACGGCGAAAAATGAACTTTTCCCGTTAGCACTCGGAGCCACGGCTGTTGGCACGGGGCTTAATGCACATCCACAATTTGCCGCCCGAACCGTGGAGGAATTGAAAGCCTATACCGATTGGCCATGGACTTGCGCGAATAATCGGTTTGCTGCACTGGCCGGTCACGAGCCGCTGGTGTTTGTGCATGGCGCATTGAAAACGCTGGCGACAGCGCTGATGAAAATTGCCAATGACATTCGTTGGCTTGCGAGTGGGCCACGCGCGGGGCTGGGTGAATTGCAGTTGCCTGACAATGAACCCGGCAGCTCCATCATGCCAGGCAAGGTGAATCCAACGCAATGCGAGGCTCTGACCATGGTTGCCGTGCAGGTACTGGGCAATGATGTGGCGCTAAATATTGGCGGGGCTTCGGGAAACTTCGAGTTGAATGTATTCAAACCATTAATCGCCTATAACTTCTTGCACAGCACCCGGCTATTGACAGATGCCATGCAAAGTTTCGAACATCATGCGCTACGCGGTATCTCAGCCAATGAGGCACATATCCGCGAATCGCTACATCGTAGCTTGATGTTGGCTACAGCACTGACCCCGCATATTGGTTACGACAAAGCGGCGGCTATTGCCAAGCAAGCCCATGCCGAGGGGTTATCGCTACGTGATGCAGCACTGGCCTCGGGATATGTCCAGGCCGATGAATTCGATGCATGGGTGATTCCAGAAAATATGGTTTAACCTGTTTTTTCAAAAAAGTGGTCAATGAAAGGAAAAGCGATGCGCCATAATCTTTTCAATAGCTATCAGCAGTTCAACAGTACTGCCACTGAACAATCCGGCTTCTATAATTTATCGGCGCTTGAAGCCGCAGGCCTTGGCTGTATCAGTCGCTTGCCTGTCTCGATCCGCATCGTGCTCGAATCCGTGTTGCGTCATTGTGACGGCAAAAAAATCACCGAAGCCCATGTAAGGCAGTTAGCTGCCTGGCAGCCCAACGCACCGCGCGTGGATGAGATTCCGTTTGTCGTGGCACGTATCCTGTTGCAGGATTTCACTGGTGTGCCGTTGCTCTGCGATTTGGCCGCGATGCGCGACGTGGCGCAGCAAATCGGTCGTGACCCCAAACAAATCGAACCCCTGGTGCCGGTCGATCTGGTCGTTGATCATTCAGTGCAGGTTGACCACTATGGCAGCAAGGATGCCTTACGTCTCAATATGCAGTTTGAATTTGAGCGGAATCATGAACGTTATCAGTTCATGAAGTGGGGCATGCAGGCCTTCGATACATTCAAGGTCGTGCCCCCGGGGATAGGCATTGTTCATCAGGTGAATCTGGAATACCTGTTCCGTGGCGTGCAGCAGAGGGATGGTGTGTGCTTTCCCGATACGCTGGTCGGTACGGATAGCCACACCACGATGATCAACAGTGCGGGTGTGGTGGCCTGGGGTGTCGGTGGCATCGAAGCCGAAGCAGGCATGCTTGGCCAGCCAGTCTATTTTCTGACACCCGATGTGGTGGGAGTGGAGCTGAAAAGTCAATTGCCCGAAGGCGTCACCGCGACCGATCTGGTGCTCACCATTACCGAAATGCTGCGCAAGGAAAAAGTTGTTGGCAAGTTCGTCGAATTTTTTGGTGAAGGGGCAACCCATCTATCGCTGACTGATCGTGCAACAATCGCCAATATGGCACCTGAATATGGTGCCACCATGGGGTTTTTTCCTGTCGATGATCTGACGGTTGCTTATTTGAAAGGCACCGGACGCAGCGACGCTGAGGTAACGCGGTTTGAGAATTATTTCAAGGCACAGGGGTTATTTGGCATCCCCCAACGCGGTGACATCGACTATTCAAGCACGCTGAGTTTGGATCTTGCCAGTATTGTGCCCGCGCTCGCTGGCCCCAAGCGGCCACAGGATCGAGTTCCGCTAAGTCAGGCTAAAACGGCGTTTGCCGAAACGTTTGCCAAACCGGCGGCAGACAATGGGTTTGCGCGCAATCCTGCCGATCTGGCGAAGCGTTTTGATAGCCAGGATGGGTTCGATGTAGGCAATGGCGATGTGCTGATTGCAGCTATCACTTCCTGCACTAATACGTCCAACCCCAACGTGATGATCGCGGCGGGTTTGCTGGCAAAAAAAGCGGTAGAGCGGGGCTTGAGGGTCGGCCCGCACGTCAAGACATCGCTTGCCCCTGGTTCGCGTGTCGTGACGGAATATCTGACGCAGTCGGGCTTGTTGCCATATCTCGAACAACTGGGCTTTAACGTGGCAGGCTATGGTTGCACCACCTGCATTGGTAATTCCGGACCTCTGGCGATGCCCATAGAAGAGACGGTAGTCAAGAACGATCTGATTGGTGCGGCGGTGTTATCGGGCAATCGCAACTTTGAAGCACGGATTCATCCCAACATCCGCGCCAATTTTCTGGCCTCGCCACCACTCGTCGTGCTGTATGCGTTGCTGGGCACACTGCAGAAAGATCCGCTGACCGAGCCCATTGGTTATGGAAAAAATGGTGAGGCCGTCTGGCTGCGTGACCTGTGGCCATCCAGCCGCGAGATTGAAGCCTGCATGCAGACTGCAATGAATCCGGCGACTTTTCGCCGCTTGTATGCTGACCTCACGAAAGACCATGTGTTATGGAATGCAATTGATTCCAGCACCGGGCAGGTGTATGCATGGCCTACGTCGACCTACATCGCCAAGCCGCCATTCTTTAACCACTTCGGCATGTTGCCTGTTGCGCCGCCTGTGTTGCGCAATGCACGCACACTGGCTATTTTTGGCGATTCGGTAACAACCGATCACATCTCGCCTGCTGGTTCGATCAGTGCAGCATCGCCTGCCGGACAATGGCTACTGAATCACCGTGTCACCAGCGCCGACTTT
>JALRCC010000168.1 GCA_023257495.1 Rugosibacter sp.
CTGATCAAGATCATCAACATTGTTGCGTTGCTGATCGTGCCACTGCTGGCGGCCAAAGGCCTGCTTGGCTAAGACTTTTCTCGCGGTCGGAAAAAGGCAGCTTCGGCTGCCTTTTTCTTTGGGCGAGTATCATTACGTTTATCTGCAATCATTTTTACAAGCCCTTTTGGAGAAATCATGGAAATCAAAAATAACGTTTTCATCATCACCGGCGGTGCCTCAGGATTGGGCGCTGCGACGGCGCGCATGATTGTCGAAAACGGTGGCAAGGTCGTCCTCGCGGACGTGCAGGTAGAGGCAGGTGAGAAGTTGGCAGCCGAACTCAAAGGCAAGTTCCTCAAATGTGATGTCACCTCGGAAGCCGATGGTCTGGCTGTCGTGGCTGCGGCCGAGGCCATGGGTCAATTGGTTGGTTTGGTGAACTGCGCGGGTGTCGCGCCTGCGGTCAAGACGGTGGGCAAGGACGGCGCTCATCCGCTGGACGTATTCCAGCGTGTGGTCAATATTAATCTGGTCGGCACTTTCAACATGTCTCGTCTGGCTGCACTGGCGATGAGCAATCATGAGCCCAATGCTGCTGGCGAGCGGGGCGTGATTATCAACACGGCTTCGGTGGCGGCCTATGACGGACAGATCGGGCAGGCGGCCTATGGTTCTTCCAAGGCGGGTGTGGTCGGGCTTACATTGCCGATGGCGCGCGATTTGTCGCGCAATGGGGTGCGCGTGATGACGATTGCTCCGGGTATTTTCGAGACGCCGATGCTGCTGGGCATGCCTCAGGAGGTTCAGGATGCGCTGGGCCGCATGGTGCCCTTCCCCCCGCGTCTGGGCAAGCCGGCGGAGTATGCGCATCTGGCAAAAACCATCATTGAAAACACGATGTTGAACGGCGAAACGATACGATTGGACGGCGCGATTCGTATGCAGCCAAAGTAAGCAAGCACTTGCACCGTCGCACCCAGGCCACAGTAGCTCAAAGCGGTAGGCCGGCTTCGGCGCTGCTGTTACGCTGCAGCCATGTCCGAGCCGCAGAAAACTGCCTTGTTTCTGGCTGGTGGCGGTGCGCGCGCCGCTTACCAGGTGGGGGTATTGCAGGCTATTTTGTCTTTGCTCAGCGAGTATGGGTGGCCTGCTCGACGTAATCCCTTCGATATTGTGTGCGGTACGTCGGCCGGTGCGCTGAACGCGACGGCCTTTGCCTGCCGCGCCGATCATTTTGAAGAGAGCGTCACCCACCTGCTGCGTGTCTGGCGCGATCTGCAGGTGGAGCAGGTTTATCGTGCCGACTCCATTGGTGTTCTGCGTTCGGGTGCGCGCTGGTTGTCTCTGTTGTCGTTCGGGTGGTTGCTGCGCAAGTGGCATGCGCAACCGCCGAATTCCCTGCTCGATAATTCACCGCTCGCGGGTTTGCTGCACACGATGCTCGATCTGCCTCGACTCGATCAGGCCCTGGCGTCGGGTGTGCTGGATGCCTTGGCGGTATCAGCGTCTTCGTACACGGGCGGAAGCCATGTGACTTTTTATCAATCGGCACGCGCTATCCCGCCCTGGCATCGCGCGCAACGCATGTCAGTCCAGCAGCAAATCGGGGTCGATCACTTGCTGGCCTCCGCCGCGATTCCCTTGATTTTTCCGGCCGTACCTCTGTACTGCAACGGTCGTTGCGAATATTTTGGCGATGGCTCCATACGCGAAGTGGCGCCAGTTTCGCCTGCGATTCATCTGGGTGCGACCAGGATACTGGTCATAGGCAGCGGTCATGTGGGAGGGCCGCAGCGAAATTTTGCGGAGTATTCCGGTTATCCCAGTCTGGCGCAGATTGCGGGCCATGCCATGTCGAGTATTTTTCTGGATGGTTTGTCGGTCGATCTCGAAAGAATTATGCGCATCAATGCGACGCTCTCCTTGCTGACTCCGGAGCAGCGTCAGCAAACGCCCTTACGACCAGTCAATCTGCTGGCGATCACGCCATCGCTGCCCCTGGATTCCGTTGCCAGTCGCCATGTGGGCAGCTTGCCCCTGCCAATAAAAACCCTGCTGTCCACGATTGGTGCCACCGAACGCCGGGGTGGTGCCTTGGCCTCGTATTTGTTGTTCGAAGGAAGCTATACCCGATCGTTGATCGAGTTGGGTCAAATCGATACCTTGTCTCGTCGAGATGAGGTACTGCAGTTTTTTGATATTGATACAACAACAAAAGAAATATCAAAAAGAAAATATGATGAAGAAAGATTACAGGAATACCAAAAATCACCGTCCCAAGCCGCGTGAATGTCAAAATAGTGAAAATTTTAAAGATAGGCGTAGATGTTGGGTTTTTCCCGTAAATACCGTGCATTTGTTAGAAACTTGTTACTCATTGGCCAGTTGAAACCTTGCTCAGGGGTTTTGCCGGAACCAAAGGGCGGGTATCATCTCAAATTGCCGATAATCATTCGATGACCCTGTTCGCTGTCTCAAGGGCAGGTGCAAGCGACTGCGATGCGCGCAAGCCTTGTAAAAATATAAATTTTTTGAGTTGCGCGCGTTTTTTGACTGTTTCAACACGACCGTGAATATTTACATGCTCAGCGCGCACCATCAGCGCGACGATGAGAGCCAGGAACACACGACAGGCGGCGGCTTGCTGCGCGCGGTTCCTGTCAATGTGGTGCAATCCATTCGGGCTTTCCGCGTGACCGAACTGCAGTCGGAGGCCATCCGGCTCGAGCAGCATTTTCTGTATGCAAATTGTGCGCAGGCACTGACTCGCCAGCAAGTCCTGGTCTCGATTGCGGAATCATTTCAACTGCCCAAGCAGTTCGGCAAAAACTATGACGCTCTCAGAGACTGCCTCACCAATGTCTTCCACAAAGCCGGCGAGCAACCTGGTTTCCTGGTGGTGCTGGAACAACTGCCAAACACTCAGAAATTCGACAAAGAAGCACGTGAAAACCTGCTGGATGTTTTCCGTGATGCAGCCGATTTCTGGGCCGAGAAAAAAGTCCCCTTCCGAGTCTTCTTTTCATTCCAGTAGTCCCCGTCGTGGGCATGACGCGCTGTTAAAATGCGCGCCATGAAACGTATCGTCATTCTGATCTCCGGCCGTGGCAGCAATATGGAGGCGATTCTCCGCGCTGCATCCGCAGAAAAGTGGCCGGCCCAAATCCTTGCCGTCATCAGCAACAAAGCACAGGCCGCCGGGCTCGAGACAGCGAAAGCTGCCGGCATTGCAGCGCGCGTCGTCGAACACCTTGCTTATCCTGATCGAGAACAGTTCGATCAAGCCATGTCCGCAGTCATCGATGAGTATTCTCCGGATCTGGTCGTTCTCGCTGGATTTTTGCGCATACTGACCCCCGCGTTTGTCATGCACTACCACGGTCGGCTATTGAACATACACCCGTCCTTGTTGCCGAGTTTTCCGGGTCTTGATACGCACCGCCGGGCACTCGAGGCAGGTGTGAAGTTTCATGGCGCAACGGTGCATTTTGTGACGCCTGAACTGGACCATGGCCCCATCATCGAACAAGCTGCGGTGCCCGTGATGGATGCTGATACCGAAGATACGCTGGCAGCACGCGTGCTTGAGCAGGAACATGTAATTTACCCTCGTGCGGTGCGGGATTTTATTGAGAATCGATATGCGCTGAGGGATGGTCGCGTCGTTCGGCATTCCCGCTAGATTCACCGTTTGTCCCGTAATGACTCGAACGGGCCAGGCACAGAGTAAAACAGCGCTGCTGACGCAAGGTGCTTGCCAGCATCAACCCTGAAGGATTTTTCATGAGATTGCCACCCGCAGTCATCAGCAGCACCGAAGATGCGCTGCGCGATGTCTTGCGTTTTACTGCGCCTGCCGACAGCGTACTGTCGCGTTATTTTCGTGAGCATCCGCGCCTCGGTGGTCGCGAGCGCGGCATGATTGCCGAGGCCATCTACGCATTGCTGCGTCATCGTCTGGTTTATACGAATTTTGCTGAATCTGGCAGCGGACCACTGATGCGCCGCATGGCTTTGCTGGGCTTGGCTGATGTCGCTGGTGTGGATGCCTTGCCGGGTCTGAGTGAGCAGGAAGTCGAATGGCTCGCGCATGTGATCTCGATTGATCGCAGTACCTTGCCCGTGGCTACGCGAGCCAATTTTCCCGACTGGCTCATGGACCGCTTTGTCAGGCAGTGGGGCAATGAAGAAGCCATGCAGGTGGCGCAATCCCTGAACCAACCAGCGCCGCTGGATTTGCGCGTCAATGCGCTCAAGACGACGCGTGATGCGGCGATAGTGGCGCTGACTGAGGCGGGCATCATTGCAGAACCAACGCCCTTTGCATCCCTGGGGCTGCGATTGGCAAGAAAACCGGCGCTGCAAAACATGCCTTTGTTTAAAGAAGGCGCGATTGAAGTGCAGGACGAGGGCAGTCAATTGCTGGCCCAAATTCTCGGCGCCAAGCGGGGCGAGATGGTGGTGGATTTTTGTGCAGGTGCGGGTGGAAAGACATTGGCACTCGGTGCGCAGATGCGCAATACCGGTCGCTTGTACGCATTCGATATTTCTGAAAAACGTCTGGCACGTCTCAAACCGCGACTCGCGCGCAGTGGATTGTCGAATGTGAACCCGGTGCTGATCGCGCATGAGAATGACGCAAAGATCAAGCGCCTGGCGGGCAAGATCGATCGCGTACTGGTCGATGCACCCTGCAGCGGATTTGGTACCTTGCGTCGCAATCCCGACGTGAAATGGCGGCAGACTGCCGATGGCGTCGACGAGCTCAATACCAAGCAGTTATCGATTCTTGAAGGCGCGGCCCGTCTGGTCAAGCCGGGTGGTCTTCTCGTTTATGCCACTTGCAGTATGCTGGTCGAGGAAAACGAACATATCGTCGAGCAGTTTCTCGCGAAGCACCCGACCTACACGCTGCGTCCGATGTCGCAGATACTCGCGGAGCAAAAGATCGAACTGGCCATGGGCGACTATCTGAAGCTGATGCCGCACCTGCATCAGACCGATGGCTTCTTTGCGGCTGCTATGGAGCGGGCCAAATAGCAATGCGCAAGGCGATCGGGTATTGCGCTTGTCTTTGCATGACCGCGTTGCTGACTTGGGGTGCGCTCACGCATGCTCACAGCGAGTCGATCCCAGTGACTCCCGCACAGGGCAGCTTGCAGGTGGCCTTCACTCCCTGGGACGATGCAGAATCCCTTTTGCTCGAGACACTGGGGCGAGCGCGGCGCGAGATACTGGTACAAGCCTATTTGTTGACCAGCCGTCCGATCGCCGCTAGTCTGATCGCGGCAAAACAGCGCGGGCTGGAAGTCAGCGTACTGGCTGATGCCAATCAGCATGCAGACAACCCGGCGTCGCTTCTGGGGTCGTTGGCTGACAAGGGCATACCCGTATGGCTGGAGACGCGCTATCGCAATGCACACAACAAAATCATGGTGATTGACGATGGCACGCAGGATGTGGTGGTTGTCACGGGCAGCTATAACTTCACTCGGAGTGCGCAGCGCATGAACTCGGAAAATCTCTTTCTTATTCGGGGCAATCTCGCATTGGCGCACCGATTCCGGCAAAACTGGGAACGGCATCGCGCCGATGCCGTGGCATTCAGAACCGCAGGTGAGCCATGACG
>JALRCC010000219.1 GCA_023257495.1 Rugosibacter sp.
GGTATGCCAAACAGATGGCTGTAGGTGTGCGCCATCAGCTCATTGGCTTTTTTGGTGGCGGCATACAGGCTGACTGGATGGTCTACCGAATCGGCCTCGCTAAACGGCATTTTGGTGTTGCCGCCATACACGCTGGAGCTACTGGCGTAGGTGAGGTGCTCCACCTTGGCGTGGCGGCAGCCTTCGAGAATATTGACGAAGCCGGTCAGATTGCTGTCCACGTAAGCATGCGGGTTTTGCAGCGAGTAACGCACGCCGGCCTGGGCGGCGAGATGGATCACGCGTTGTGGTTTTTCCTGGGCGAAAAGTTCAGCCATGCCGGGCCGATCGGCGACGTCGCGTTTGATGAAGCGGAATTTCGGGTCAGGCGTCAGGCGCGCCAGACGGGCTTCTTTTAGAGTGACATCGTAATAATCGTTCAGATTATCCAGCCCGATGACTTCATCGCCACGCGCTAGCAGACGTTCGCAGACATGCATGCCGATGAATCCGGCGCAACCGGTTACAAGAATTTTCACGAGTCAGTCACCTGAGTCAGCCACATTTAAAAGACGCATTTTCGCATAGTTGGCCTGGCTGCTATTGCAGGCGAAGGTTTGTCGGCCTGCCTTGGTCTGCCAATGGGCGCTAAAATGGCGACCATTACTTACCTTACCGGAAGTTTTCAGCAGGCTTCCGGCAATTTTCAGGGTCACATCAACGTGCAGCTCTTTGCTCTTGGTATCAATCACCACACGGCACCACTGGCTGTGCGCGAGCTGGTGGCGTTTGATCCATCGCGCCTCGCCCAGGCCTTGCAGGATCTCCTGCGCCGACGCAGTGTGCATGAGGCCGCGCTGCTCTCTACCTGCAATCGCACCGAGCTGTATTGCACCACGGATAACCCGCAAGCAGTGGCCGATTGGCTGGCGGCATACCATGCATTGCCGCCTGAAAAAATTCAGCCTTACCTGTATCAGCATCCACAGCAGGCCGCCGTGCGGCATATGTTCCGCGTGGCGGCCGGGCTGGATTCGATGGTGCTGGGCGAGCCGCAAATTCTGGGGCAGCTGAAGCAGGCGGCGCGCATTGCCGAAGAAGCAGGCACGGTGGGCATGTTGCTGGGCAAATTGTTCCAGCGCACGTTTTCTGTCGCCAAGGAAGTGCGCTCCACTACCGCGATCGGGGCGAACACGGTGTCAATGGCCGCCGCTGCCGTGCAGCTTTCTGCCCGCATTTTTGATTCGATTGCTGCGCAGCGTATTTTGTTTATTGGCGCAGGCGAGATGATCGAGCTGTGTGTTGCGCACTTTGCCGGGCAAAAGCCCAGACAGCTCACCGTTGCTAACCGTACGATCGAGCGTGCCGAAGCCCTGGCGCACCGTTTTTCAGGCGATGTGCTGCGGCTGGATGAGGTGGCCGAGCGGCTGGCGAATTACGATATTGTGGTTTCTTGTACCGCCAGCCCGCTGCCGATTATCGGCCTGGGGCTGGTCGAGCGGGCATTGAAAACCCGCCGCCATCGCCCCATGGTGATGGTGGACTTGGCCATCCCGCGTGATATCGAAAAAGAAGTGGGTGAGCTGGATGATGTGTTTCTCTACACCATTGATGATCTCGGTCAGATTGTCGAATCCGGTCTGGAATCGCGTCAGGCAGCGGTGATTGAAGCCGAAGCGATTATCGATGAACGTGTGCAGGTGTTTTTGCATTGGCTCGCCTCACGCGAGACCGTGCCCACCATACGCGCACTGCGTGATGCAACAGAGCGCATGCGGCGACATGAACTTGAACATGCGCTGAAATTACTGGCGCGAGGGGATGCGCCTGACAAGGTACTCGATGCCCTCTCGCATGGGCTGACCAATAAATTTTTACACGCGCCAACGCAGGCTTTGAATCAAGCCGAGAGTGATGAGCGTGCTGATATTGTTGCGTTGATTTCACGCCTGTACCATCTTTCTTCCACTGATTAACTTGCCCGCGCCGATGTTGCCAATGTTGCTGAGGTTGCGACGCATTGACTGCCGCAGGGGATATTGTTTTTGATCGTCTTGCCATGAAAAAAAGTATTTACGACAAACTAGAACAACTCGCCGAACGTCTGACGGAACTGGATGGTCTGCTCGGTAGCGAAAATGCCACGCGCGACATGGATAGCTACCGCAAGCTCACGCGCGAGCATGCGGACATCACGCCAGTGGTTGCTTTATTTGCGGCTTACCGTCGCGCCAGCGCCGACTTTTCAGCAGCGGGTGAAATGTTGAACGATGCCGAAATGAAAGAGCTGGCGCAGGCCGAGCAGGCGAGTTCGTTGGTGGAGATGGCGCGGCTCGAAGATGAGTTGCAAAAGGCGCTGTTGCCGCGTGATCCGAACGACGACAAAAACCTGTTTCTGGAAATCCGCGCTGGCACGGGCGGGGACGAATCCGCGCTGTTTGCCGGTGATCTGTTTCGCATGTATTCGCGTTACGCCGAGCGCCAGGGCTGGCGGGTGGAAATCATTTCGCGCAGTGAATCCGACTTGGGCGGTTTTCGCGAAATCATTGCACGTATCGAAGGTCGCAACGCGTATTCGCAACTCAAGTTCGAATCCGGCGGACATCGCGTGCAGCGCGTGCCGGCAACCGAAACACAAGGCCGCATCCATACCTCTGCCTGCACGGTGGCGGTGATGCCGGAAGCCGATGCCTTGGCCGAAGTGAATATCAATCCAGCCGATTTGCGCATTGATACCTATCGTGCGTCAGGCGCAGGCGGGCAGCATATCAACAAGACCGATTCGGCGGTGCGTATCACTCATCTGCCGACCGGCATTGTGGTCGAATGCCAAGATGACCGCTCGCAGCACCGTAATCGCGCTCAGGCGATGGCGGTGCTGGCAGCGCGCATTACCGCAGAGCAGGAGCGCGAGCAGCAACAAAAAATTGCCTCGACGCGCAAATCACTGATCGGCTCGGGTGACCGCTCCGAGCGCATTCGCACCTACAACTTTCCGCAAGGGCGTATCACCGATCATCGAATCA
>JALRCC010000089.1 GCA_023257495.1 Rugosibacter sp.
GATTCTCGTCAATCGAAAGCCAGCCGCTTCCAGCAGTTTTCGGTACTCCTCTTGGGTGCGTTCTTTCCCGCTTTCCATGACAAGCATTTGCAAATCCATAGCCTTCGCAGGGCTGGGGACGTTGCCTTCGGGAATGACCATCTCGACGATCAAGACTTTACCGCCGGGATTCATCGCCGTGCCAATGTTGCTCAGAATGCGAATGCTACTTTCATCATCCCAATCATGAATGATGTGTTTCATCAGGTAGGCATCTGCACCTGCTGGAACTGATTTGAAGAAGTCGCCCGATGCAAGTTCCACGCGTGATCGTATGCCTTCTTTTTCGAGTAGCGCACCGGCACCCTCGATGACGAATGGCAAATCGAACAAAACTCCGTGCAGATGCGGATTCGCTTTTAATATTGCAGCAAGCAGCAGCCCATGACCACCCGCAATGTCCACCAGTTTGCCCATGGCAGAAAAATCGTAAGACCCAACGATCGCCGGAACAGCCGCTTGGGAAAGACTCGTCATGGCGCGGTTGAACACGGCACCGGCTGCCACATTGTGGGTAAAGAACTCGAAAGAGCGCATGCCGTGAACATAATTCTGTGCCGGGACGCCGGTGGTGACACTATGCATCAACTCACCGTAGTTACGCCACAGCCAGTCTTCGCCCATCAGAATCGCAAAGTTGCGTATTGAATTCGGCACATCACTGCGCAGCACGGTGGATAGTGGCGTTAGCTCAAACGTGTGCGTAGCGGTTTCCGCAAAAACGCCCACGCCTGCCAAGGCGCGAAGGACACGATACAACGATGCTTCATGGGTTTTGGTTGTGCTCGCAAGTTCGGCAACGGTTTGCGGTCTGGCCACGAGTAAATCGGCAATACCGAGTTTTGCCGCAATGCAAACCGCTTGCTGCAACAAAGCACCGGAAAGCATTTGCATCAAGATCGCATCGGGGGGTGGAACATGGGCATCGGTGGCTGTCGTGTGTGGAGTCATTTCATTTCTGCTTGTATCTCGTGCGAGTTCACGGTTTGCGCCAAATGCTAGCACGCACATTATCGAGGTGTCGGAAGTTCATGCTGAGTCGGCTGTAAAAGCGAATTAAATTCATACGCGAGGCTTGCAACGTCGGCCCTCATACTCGAAGTGATGCAGATCGTAACTTTTCCCGTTCCAGCGCAGAACGGGAAAGCAAAAGCCCGGGCCGCCAACTTGCAGGTCTGGCCAATTGTCAACGCCCCGACTGGTGAGAAAGATGGGGATGCCGGTGCTGCCGGACATGAGTTTCCAGGTGCCATTGGGTTGTTTGCTGACCAGACTGTAGCCCTCGCCAGTCATGCCGTGGCACTCTGTTCCACTCTCCGTGATGATGGCTTCGGGGAGGCCATCGCCATTGAGGTCTCGAATCTCGCCGAGGCTTCCTTCGGCGCAGGCGAACCACTTCTTACCCTTGAGTTTGAAGCCAGCCGCTTTGAACGCTGTGACTACCTCGCCAGGCGAGAGCTGAAGATCAGCGCAAAAAGCAGGCGACACTGAACCAGCTAGCATGACCGCGAGCATGATGGGGGTGATTCGAATGTGATGTCTCATTTGATGTCTCCCGAGAAGAGGGTAGCGCACTCGCCAATTCGTCAGATTAGCGAGTGTGCTGTTCCGCACAAGATTTATGCCCTGCCTTGCGCATGACAATTAAAAATTATTAATGGCCATGATTTCTTTGAAATAGAAAAATCCGACTCCGGCAACTCCTGCGATTCCGAGTACAGGCGTTATCGCACCAAGAATCACGCCAACCGGCAACGCATAAAGGAGTGTTTTGGCCGCACCCGCGAATATCAACGTGCCTTTATCAATACGATATTTTTTTCCATTGGCTTCAACTGCGGCGATAAACGGCCTGGTAATCATTCCGTGCGACAAGCCTTGCGAGATACCAACTCTGATGTGTTCACCCGGCGTCATGTAATTTCTCAGGTAATCAGGAATAAGAATCTTGCGGAGATGTGGTCGCCAATATCCAGTGCGGAAACAACCGTTTTGCCACCGCCACCGCCGTCTTCCCAAGTACCACTACCGACCAGTTTGAGTTCGCCCTCGATGATTTTCATGTGCTACCCCCCAGTAGAGTGGCTTGAAAGACGAAGCCACAGACGTCTAACGCTATCAACGTTATTCATGAAAAATGGCAAAGCCCGGGCCTCCGTCGGCCGCCGATGGAAGTGACTGGGCAGGCAAGGCCTGTGGAAGAATGTGGCAATTCAATCATGGGCTTGTAAAACGCCATTGCTTGATGAAAGTCGCTGATGCCAACCATGATGTGTGAGAACACGATGTCTTTTCGGTGGTTTAGCTAACAAAAAGTTGAGGGACGTCGCGCTTTTCCGGCGTCTCTCTCGTGGGTGAGATTAGCATGCTTTTATAGAGGGCAACTATCTTTGTGAGTCCATTGTCATGGTGCTTCATTGAAGGTTGCCTGTATGCCGTTGTCCGTGATCTGCTGTCAATCAGACGCCGAAGCGCTTTTTCAGCCAGGCATCGACCACCGGGGTGGCTGCATAGTCAGGATTGCCCAATTGCCGGTTAATTTCGGCATGGCCCCTGAGTCCGGTTCCGGGAAATTCCTGCCGTTCAACCGGCGTGCCAGCCTGCTTTAGTGCTGTTTCGAGTTCTTTTGACTGCGCTACTCCGTCTTCACGCTGAACGTGGATGATCAGGAACGCCGCCGCATTAGGATCATGGGCCTGAAGTGTCGGTGACAGGGCGCGCTGGCGGGCCGGGTTTTCGCTAAAGGCCTGAACATAGGTATCGTGCATGAACCTGCCGCTTTCTTTCATCTGGAGCGGCACGTCATAGGCTGCGCCGTCAATGGGCAGCACGCCGACAATGCTGGCGAAAGACAGTCTTTCGTGCTTGAGGTATTGCTCGTCAGTGCCAACCAGTGCCACCAGATGCGCGCCTGCGCTGTGCCCCATGATCACGATCCGGTTGGCATCAAAGCCCAACTGGGTGGCATGGTCGATCAGATAGCGCAACGAAGCCGCGACGTCTGACGCCTGGTCTTCAACGGTATTGTCGGGAACCAGACGATAATTGATCGAGGCATAGGCATAGCCGAGGCTCGTATAGTGCGATGCCTTCCAGATGCCATCGGCCGTTTCCTTGCCCCCGCGTTTCCATCCGCCACCGTGGACAAACAGCACCAGCGGCGCGCGGCGATCACCATTGGCAGCAGGGTAAAAATCCAGCTGCTGGAGAGTGTTCGTCCCGTAACTCAAGGTCTGCTTGCCCGCCGGTTGTGGTGCCTGCCCGCCGCCGTCACGGACTGACAGTCGATCACGCAACGGTCCGCCCTCGGCTAA
>JALRCC010000175.1 GCA_023257495.1 Rugosibacter sp.
TTTACGGGAATACCGGCATTGGCAAAGTTCATTGCAATACCCGCGCCCATGGTGCCGGCCCCAATGACAGCGGCAGAATGAATGTCGCGCAGCGGTGTGTCTGAGGGAATGTCGGGTACCTTCGAGGCCGCACGCTCGCCAAAAAATGCATGGCGCAGCGCCTTCGATTCGGTGGTCTGTACAAGCTCCAGAAAAAGATCACGCTCGTAGCGCAAGCCATCGTCAAATTTTTTGCTGACAGCCGCCGCGACTGCGTCAACGCACTTGAGTGGGGCCGGGAATTTACCCGCGACTGCGCGCACCGTATTGCGCGCAAACTGCAGATAGCCATCGGCATTCGGGTAATTCAGTCGTATGTCTCTGACCTTGGGTAGTGGACGGGTATCCGCCACTTTGTTGGCGAACGCCAAAGCACCTTCGATCAGGTCACCCGAGATCATCTGGTCAAACAATTTGGTCGCTGCGAGTTTTTCGGAAAGTACCGTGTTACCTGTCACGATCATGTTCAGGGCAGTTTCGACGCCGAGTACACGCGGCAGCCTTTGCGTACCACCTGCGCCGGGCAGTATGCCCAGCTTCACTTCAGGCAAGGCAATCTGGGCTCCTGCAGTCGCGACGCGATAATGGCAACCCAAGGCCAGTTCCAGGCCACCACCCATGGCAATTCCGTGGATCGCTGCGATAACGGGCTTGTCCGACTCTTCGACCACGCGAATGACCGTGTGCAGTGAAGGTTCTTGCAGCGCTTTGGGGGAATTGAATTCGCGGATATCGGCGCCACCGGAAAATCCCTTGCCAGCCCCCGTAATGATGATGGCCTTGATTGCTGGATTGTCCAGTGCGCGGCCAACACCATCGACGATACCGGCCCGCGTCGCATGGCCCAAGCCATTCACCGGAGGATTGTTCAGCGTGATTACGCCAATGTCGCCGTGTTCCTGATACGTCGCGCTCATGTCGAGAGTCTCCTGTGTTTTCAAGTGCAAGCAGTATACCTTGCCAGCCTGCAAATATAACCTAAAAAAGCACGATCGTATTATTCAGAATGACGAATAGTCGCCATCAATACCCTGCCGCCAGCGCCTGCCCCTCACCAGACGCGGGGAGATGGCTCATTGATTCCCCTTTTGCTTGATTTTGAGTAGCGCACCCCGTTGCTGGTCCTCCTGATAGGCGTAGCCCACTCGCCCTGAGGTAACACGACCGATCACCATCATATTGGCCGTGATGGCATCGTGGTCCTCTGCGCTGAATGGTTTTTCGTAGCTGGTGACGACCCCTTGATATCTGAACTCAAGGGACTCCAGCGCTTTCCGCAGCGTATCGCCATCAAGCTTCTTCGCTTGTCGCATTGCAAGTGCCAGCAAATGCATGCCGTCGTAGCCTTGGGCGGCGCTCATCGGAGACGGGATCAGATCTGTTTTGAAGCTGCGCCGATAGGCCAGCAGAAAGCTGTTCTTTGCAGTGGAGCCAGCGTCTTGTATGAAGGTTTGCGGCATCAGTGCCCCCTCACCCGAAGCACCCGCCGCGTCAATGAAGTTTCGCATGGACAGCGTCCAGCTGCCCAGCAGTGGCGCGCGCCAATTCATCGCCTGCATCCCGCGTGCAATCTGAGCCAGCTCCGGACCGATACCCCAACCCACCACCGCCGATGCGCCCGCGGCATGAGCCCGTTGCAACAAGCCGCTCATATCGGTCTCGCCGATCTTGAATCTCAGCTGCGCCACCACATCAAGTCCCGAGAGTCGTGCCTGCTCCGAAAATGCCTGCAGGCCACTCTCACCGTACGGGGTGACGTCGGTCATCAGCGCCACACGCGTGAGCCCGCGACGCTTGAGGTCAGCGCAAATGATACGCGCCTCCAGGTCCAGCGTGGGCGATACACGAAAAATGAAATTGCCTCTGGAGGCTGGCGGCGCAAATTTTCGGGTCAAGGCGGGTCCGGTCGAAACGGCCACCATGAGGGGGGTTTTCGATTTTTGATAGTAGTCGATCGAGGCAAGCCCGACACCGGTGTTAACAACGCCGATGGTTGCAACGACCTTCAGTCGCGTTAACTCATCGGCGATTCGAGCCCCCAGTTCATTGTTCGCCTGATCGTCACGCTCGATCAGTTCGATCACGCGGCCATGAATCCCACCGATACTGTTGATCTCCTCTACCGCCAGTCGCACGCCATTGCGCATGCTCTCGCCCATGGGCGCAGACCCGCCGGTAAACGGTCCGGACAAACCTATTCTTATAGCATCGTCAGCTGCGCAAAAAACCTTCGTGCAGAACAACATCGCAATAAAAAATATCACGAGCACCATAGGCCTGAAAAAAGCTGTAGTCACTGTCCATCCTCCAACATTATTTTTAGCAGGAAGATTTTAGGCGGCTCGCAGCCACTGTCTATCGACATGTCGCAATTGTGGTGAATAAATCACCTATGTGCAAAAGCGCCGATGAGAAAACAAAAAAGCCTGCATGATGCAGGCTTCTTGCCGAGTGTGATAACTCAGGATGGGCGTTTCATATTGCAGGAAGTTGGCTGCGAAGCCACATACGCGTCGATCTTTTGATCCGTTTTCCAACCATGGCCCGTATTTTCCTGGTCGAATTTCACGTCTTTGCCATTCGTCTTTACCCACGTCGCGATGTACAGCGGTTGCTGAAGCTGGTGGTCGGTCTTGCGCATTTCCACTTCGCCGTGGTAGCTGTTGTACTTGAGGCCCTCGAGTGCAGCGGCCACCTTGACCGGGTCGGTGGATTTGGCTTTGGCCATGGCCTCACCCAAAGCGTTGTAGATGGAGATCACCGAGCCGGTGTAGAAGTCATCGTTGAACTTGGTCTTGAACTCGGCCATCCATTTGCCGATG
>JALRCC010000125.1 GCA_023257495.1 Rugosibacter sp.
CTCAATGGGCAAGCGATTGAGCCTGCAACCAACATGCTGCTCATTGCCGATGAGCAGCGTGCGCTCGCATTGGCAGGGATTATGGGTGGCGAGCCTTCCAGTGTGACAGCGGCAACAACCGATATTTTTCTCGAAAGCGCTTTTTTTGCACCAGCAACCATTGCTGGCAAAGCGCGAACTTTGGGTTTTTCGTCGGATGCTTCTCATCGCTATGAGCGCGGGGTGGATTTTAATTTGCCGCGCTTGGCGATTGAGCGGGCAACGGCGCTGATCCTTGCCTGCGGGGGAGGGCAAGCAGGTTCTATCACCGAAGCCGTTTCACCCGAGCATCTGCCCGGCCGTCCCGCAGTTGAGCTGCGTCCCGCACGTGCTACAAAAGTTTTGGGTATTGATGTCACGCCAGAGCGTGCTGCTGCACTGCTGCGCGGCCTAGGTTTGGATGTTGTGCAGAAAGACGATCGCCTCATTGTCACCCCACCGTCTTTCCGCTTTGATATTGAAATTGAAGAAGATTTGATTGAAGAAATTGCGCGCCTCCACGGGTATGACAATATTCCTTCTGCCCCGCCTGTCGCTCGATCTGCCATGATGCCAGCGGCTGAGTTCAGTCGTGGTCCGATGCAGATCCGGCATGCTGTTGCTGAACGTGATTATCATGAAATCGTTACCTACAGCTTTGTGGATGCCGCGTGGGAAGCCGATTTTTCAAGCAATACCAGTACAGATGCTGCTCAGCCCATCGTGCTGGCTAACCCCATTGCCAGCAACATGAGCGTGATGCGCTCAACGCTCATCGGTGGTTTGGTTGATACCTTGGTGACCAATCGTAAACGCCAGACCGAGCGCGTGCGAATTTTTGAGCTGGGCCGCTGTTTTTTCAGAACAACCGACAATACGCCAGTAGCGGGTTTTGATCAGCCGCTTAGGCTGGCAGGTTTGGCCGCTGGTTTTGCTGCGCCTGAGCAATGGGGACTACTCTCCCGACGTGTCGATTTTTATGATGTAAAAGCTGATGTTGAAGCGCTTTTTTCGCCAAACAAATTAAGTTTTGAAGCGGTGGTTCATCCTGCGCTTCACCCTGGGCGTAGTGCCCGCGTGATGCTCAACGGCCAGCCGGTCGGTGTACTGGGTGAGCTGCATCCACGCTGGGTAGAAAAATATTCGCTGGGGCAAGCGCCGGTGGTGTTTGAGCTTGAGCTTGCCGCCTTGTCAATGACTCCACGAACCGAGTATACGGAAGTCTCACGCTTGCCCACCGTGATACGCGATCTCGCGCTGGTTGTTGATCAGGCACAGGCTGCTTCAGCTGTGCGAGATGCCTTGCTTGCAGCTGCCCCTTTGGTGGTGCGTGACATCCTCTTGTTTGATGTCTACCAAGGAAAAGGTTTAAGCGATAATCAGAAAAGCCTTGCTTTTCACATAGTTATGCAAGATACTCAACGCACTCTCGAGGATGCGGAAATCGAGGACGTTATCGCTCAACTTTTAGCTGTTGCGCAAAACAACTTCGGTGCTTTACTGCGGTGAACCTTCGTTAATTATTGGTAACAGGAGCTTGTATGACATTAACCAAATCAGAGCTAGCGGATCTTCTTTTTGAAAAAGTGGGTTTAAACAAGCGTGAAGCAAAAGATATGGTGGAAGCTTTTTTCGACGAAGTGAAAACTGCCTTAGAAGAAGGGGATGATGTCAAGCTTTCCGGCTTCTGCAATTTTCAATTGCGCGACAAGCCACAACGCCCGGGACGCAATCCCAAAACGGGCGAGGAAATTCCAATCACGGCAAGGCGTGTGGTTACGTTTCATGCCAGCCAAAAACTCAAAATGGCCGTAGAGGCATTCCCGCGTGGCGATACCAAGTAATAGCCGGAGCGAGCTACCACCTATTCCGGCCAAACGCTACTTCACTATTGGTGAGGTGAGTGAGCTTTGTGGCGTTAAGCCACATGTACTGCGCTATTGGGAGCAGGAGTTTACCCAGCTTCGTCCCGTCAAGCGACGTGGAAACCGGCGCTACTACCAGCATCATGAAGTCTTGTTGGCGCGCCGAATTCGAGAGCTGCTTTACCAGGATGGCTTTACGATTAGCGGTGCGCGACATCGGTTGGATGATCCATCAGTACTAAAGTCAAATGACCAAAATGCGCCGCTGACTACATCAGAAGATGTGTCATTCGAGGTGCAATCCGTTGCACAATCTGGCATGCCATCTGACAGGCAAACCAATTCGTTACGAAAAGAAATTACTGCAATTATTGATTTTTTGCGTGCAGACGGGCTTTAACAGACCGTTCTGTTGCTATAATTTGCGCTTGTCGGGGCGTGGCGCAGCCTGGTAGCGCACTTGCATGGGGTGCAAGGGGTCGAAGGTTCGAATCCTTTCGCCCCGACCAAAAAAATTACAAAGATCCAATGACTTAGGCCAACTTAACCAGTTGGTCTTTTCATTTCTTCGCGCCTCTGCAGATCGGCTACAACTCCCTCATTGGTTGATGTTATCCGGTTGAAGTTATGCCGCTGACCAAGAACGCAGGTTTGGAGTGGCTGCATCGTTTGTGCTCAGAACCGCGACGTTTGTGGAAGCGCTATCTGACGACAAATACTGTTTTCCTGGCCAAGGCGATGCGACAATTGCTTCGCGCCAAACGGATTTGAAGCTGCTAACTTTTATGGCTTCTTGATAGTACTGGGTAATGGCAAAAAGGGATGTGCCGATGCATCATGCGCAGATACTGTTTTGTGGCCTGAAAAATCAGGCTTGAATCGATGAAAGGAACATCACAATGAAACGTTTTTCGATTTTTGTTTTATGTCTGCTGCTCGCTCCCGTCGCTTGGGCGGCAGGTTATGGTCCGTTGGTTATTGAGCGTAGCAGCATCGGCTTTGTATCCAAACAGATGGGGGTGTCAGTTGAAGGTGGTTTTCGTCGATTCACTGGGCAGCTTGACTTTGATCCGGCGCATCCAGAGAAGGCGCGAGCACGCATTGATATTGATCTGGCCAGTGTTGATGCAGGATCTGTTGAGGCAAATAATGAAGTTGTCGGCAAGGATTGGTTTTTTGTACGTCAATTCCCGACGGCTCGTTTTGATATGCGTCGCGTCAAAGTCCTGGGCAATGGCCTGTTCGAAGTCCAGGGTATGCTGACGATCAGGAATGTGACGCAGGAGATGGTAACCAGGGCGAGCTTTCACCAGGAGGCCGGTCTGGGATTTTTTACGGGAAACTTTATTATCAAGCGGCTCGCTTTTGGTATTGGCGAGGGTGCATGGGGAGACCCGAGTGTTGTTGCAGATGACGTTAAAGTCAACTTCGTTTTGGCTGCCAAACCCTTGACTGGCAAAAAATAATACTCAGCGTTGCGTCATCGCGAATAGCAGAGCAGGACAATGGCAGCGGTGCATTTAACCGCCATACGGTGGCATCAAAGGGTGGCGGGTGATGAATAGAACGAGAATCAGGCGTGCTATCCGGTTGAAATCACCGCATCACCAGCGCCGACTTTTTTGTACTTTTTTGTAATTGCCCATGTTCATTGAGCAGGCATGAAAAGTCGGCCAGTCGTGATTCAAGCTGCCGGACCGCCTTGTCTTATCCAGTCGGCAAGATCCCAATATTCACGCCATTGGGTAATCTTTCCTTCAGCGTCAAGTTCAAACACGCCGTTGACGGGAAGATCGAGTTTGCCTCCGTTTTTAAACCGAAAATAGTCAACGCGCTCGGTAAAAACAACCGCGCCGTTTGCGGCAATGTTGCGGATATCGAAGGTGATGCTGTCGAGCATGGACCAAAAGGGCGCAAGAAAATCCCCAATGGCTTGATGTCCCCTGAGCGGCGCCCACGGCATGTTGTGGTAGGTGGCATCTTCAGTGAAATAGGGGAGTAGTGCCTGGTTAGAGCATTTTCTCCAGTCAGCGCAAAAGTTGCGAACTATGTCGATATTGCGTTGTTCAAGGGTGCTTTGCATGGTGAGATATCCTCGTTTTTGAAATGAGCAGCATATTTTAGTGCGTACTAGGGTTTGATCAAGACTTTCATTGCGCCACCGGTTTTGTGAAAGAACGTAGCAAAAGCTTGATCGACATCCGACAGTGAAAACGTATGCGAGAAGTATTCTTCGGGTTTGACAACACCACGCTCCATCATGCGCAGGGCTTCCCACATATAGGGCTGCACGTTGGCAAAACCATTCATGTGCAGCGTGATATTACGCAAGAATATATCGGCGAGATTCAGATTGAATTTGTCATCGCAGAATACGCCAAGAGCCGCGATCGTTCCTCCGGGGCGAACCAGGTCAAGACTCATCTGCAAGGTTTCTGGTAAACCAACCATTTCGATGACTTTGTCAAAGCCACGTCCCCCCGTGACTTCAAGCGCCTGTTCTTTCCATCCCTCGTGTGACGAGTCAAACGTTGCCGCTCCTTTTTGCGCTGCAATGGCCAGTCTTTTGGGCAAGGCATCCACGGCGATCAATCGCCCTGGTCCTCGGTGCAGAGCAATATCCAGCGCCATCAAGCCAGTGGGCCCGCAACCGATCACCGCAACCGTTTCACCCACCTGAATATTGGCCAACTCATTGGCGATAACTGCTGAAGGAAGGTTGCAAGAGAGTGTGATTGCCGCACTATCGGAAATTCCTGCAGGGACTTTCATGGCATGGCCGTCCGCATAAGGCAACACAAGTGTTTCCGCATGCGTGCCATTCAAGCTGCCAAACGGCACCCCAAAGCCATACACTGCTTTGTGTGTGGTTTCGCAGTGTGCTGTTTGGCCCACTTTGCACATGTAGCAGTCCCCACACGAGGCTGAGTAGCCCATGCTGATTCGATCGCCTTTTTTAAAGCGGCCAACTGTTTTACCTACCGCAAGCACCTCGCCGATCAATTCATGTCCTGTTTGTGACTTTCCCTTTTCCATGATGCCATCAAGCGCTCCACGGTATAGATGCAGGTCCGATCCACAGATCGAAGTTGCGGTCACCTTGACTAGCACTTCATGGTCGGCACGCAACATCGAGTCTGGAATCGTCGTGCATCGAATATCTTGCGGGCCAAAATAGACTGCTGCTTTCATGAGGTCCCTCTTGTTTTATCAAGCTTATTAAATTGACGGGTGATGACTTGGTTTAGTCGTAACGGATTGATTGACTGGTTAAAGTGCCAGAGAAAGCCGAAAATCCCGTGTTGCCTGTTTGGCGTCGTGTGCGGCATCGGGAACTTCAGGTGTGGCAGCACAAAAAGCGTCTATGGCTTTGTCAGCCAAGGGTTCCCATTTGGCAATCCACTGTTTGATAGCTGCAGCATTACCCTCTTTTTCCAAAATCATTTTGACCAGCGCTGTCGCCCAACGACGATGGCGCACTGCATCCATCAATTGATTATCCGTCAGCATGCCCAGTAAAGTATCGCCATTGTGGCGAGCAGCTTCACCCAGTTTGCGCAACACTGCTTCCTCAATCGCCGGTTTGGCAACCAGATTCAAGGCGACAAAAGCTTCACCCCAATCCCAGGCAATTAATGATTTTTCCATTAGTTCGCGAAAGCCTTGCCATGCGGGATCAGTTTCCCAATAAGTGCGCTCGTCCGTGCCGAAACCCTTGTCGGTGAATGTGAGTGAAAGCTCTTTGGTGCGATAAGCCGTATGGCTTAACCAGCGCAAGGAATCAGCTGCTTGAAATGCCGCGCAGTTGGTGATGGTGCTGGCAGGAGACATCTGTTGAAGATAAGCCGATGCCATTTGCAGCGTGTGAAATAAATATCGCGCAGGGGTATAAAGCCGCGCCAGGGTTCCTGCCCATTTTGGGTCGAGCGCCTTGTCGTGCTCGCGCTCATTGAATTGGTTAAAGAGGCCATGAATATAGGTTTCCTGACCGTCTTGCAACATGTTGTAGGTGCGGTAGACGAGTTCATCCGGATCGCGAAAAGCATTCCAGTCATCGTGCTGCAAGGGACTTTGATCGCGGTTCAGTTTGTACCAGCGGTTCATGGTCATATTAGGGTCAAGGTCGTAGGGCGCTTCCCCCTTCCGCGTGTTGTACAGAATATTGACGGAAACGATTTCATATTCGCTGGGCTTGCGGCGTCTTTTAGCCAAATGACTCCAGGTTTTAAGAGGTTTTAAAATTTCGACTTCGCTCATGGGAAAACTCCTTGAATTTAGTTGTTTGATTTACAAATGCTTGGCGTGATAAAAGCGGATGTATTCCACATGGGTATCAATACGTCCTGCAAAAGAAGCGAGTTCGATTTCAATTTCACTCATGCTAAATGGTCGCCCCAGCATTTCTTCGATGGTTTGCCGCTTGAGAATCATTTCATCGTTGGTTTGAATGCGTAGATAGGCAAGCTTGTCTTCCACTTTGATAATCTTGTCAGGGTTATCGATTTCTGCGGCTTCCACGACGGCTTGTGCCAACTCGCCTTGGCGCATGACGGGGCCGACATTGTTATTTTGCGAGACATCTGCAGTGGTAGTCATTTGTTTCCTTTCTCAAGTGATGGGTAGCCCGACGCGGTTTCAGATATCTTTGTCCGCGAACAACTCAGATGTGTGCAAAAAGCGGGACGACGCC
>JALRCC010000145.1 GCA_023257495.1 Rugosibacter sp.
GATTCTCGAACGCATGCTGGGACGTTATTCCAATGGCTTGGGTAAAACGTGGGACGACAAGAACCACATGAAATTCTTTAATGACGGTGCGGTGAATTTTCCTTATCTCTCTGATGGCATGTGGTTCCTGACTCAGCATAAGCGCTGGGGACTGCTGAAGAGCGATCCGGATTACCTTGCGGTGGCCAAACAGATCAACCGTATTGATCTATACAAACAAGCAGCGGCGGCAGCCAAGGTCGCGCTGCCCAAGAGCGACATGCGCTCGAGCAAATTGATCGACGGTGTGGTGTGGGATGGAAAAGATCCGAAGAAATACGCCGCCTCTTTCAAGATTCACGCCTGAGATTTTTTGCAAGAAGGGAGATCATCATGAGCGCAGTCATTGCTTTTAAAAACGTGGGGTCGGTGCAGCCAGCAGAAGCGGATGCGACGGCGGTCTTGCCGATGCAGACCACCGTGTCACCAGCGCCGACTTCTTCTACGGAAACCGCGCCGTCCGATGCACAGAAGGTTGCTCCTGCTCTGGGACGAGGAAAGAGGCAAGGGCAAGGGGAGCGGTTGGTTCACCGCGTGCGTGAATGGGTAAAAACCGTGATTCCACCGTTGCTCGGCATCTTGCTGCTGCTGGGCATCTGGGCGTTTGTGGCCGTCAAAAACAGCGCGATTCCCGGCCCGATGCAAACGTGGGATGCGGCGGCCAAGTTGTTTGCCGATCCGTTCTATCGGAACGGTCCGAATGATCAGGGCATTGGCTGGAATGTGCTCTCTTCATTGCAACGTGTTGGCGTCGGGTTTGGTTTTGCGGCGCTGGTCGGCATACCGGTAGGGTTCATGCTGGGTCGCTTTGGCTTCATGAACCGCATGTTCGATCCGGTGATCAGCTTGCTGCGTCCGGTGTCTCCCCTGGCCTGGTTGCCGATTGGCTTGTTGGTATTCAAACGCGCTGATCCGGCGGCAACGTGGACTATCTTCATCTGTTCCATCTGGCCCATGATTCTGAATACCGCGCAGGGCGTGCAGCGTGTGCCGCAGGATTATCTGAATGTGGCGCGCGTGCTGGGCTTGTCGGAAGACAAGGTGATTACCAAGATTCTCTTCCCCGCCGTGCTGCCTTACATGTTAACCGGCATTCGCCTATCCATCGGTACCGCCTGGCTGGTCATTGTTGCCGCGGAAATGTTAACCGGTGGTGTGGGCATCGGCTTCTGGGTGTGGGATGAATGGAACAACCTCAAGGTCGAGCACATCATCATCGCTATCTTTGTCATCGGCATGGTGGGGTTTGCGCTGGAGCAGATGCTGTTGCTGCTGGCCAAGCGGTTTACTTACGAATCACGTTGAGGAGAGGTACATGAAACCCATCGTCAAAATAGAAAGCGTTGGCCAGGAGTTCCCGACAAAGGCAGGCCGCTTTGTAGCTCTGCGCGACATCAATCTGGCGATTAGTCCAGGTGAAGTGGTGACGCTGATCGGACATTCAGGCTGCGGCAAATCGACGTTGCTTAATCTCATTGCCGGCCTGACACGGGCAACACATGGGGTGCTGCTGTGTGACAACCGCGAAATCACCGGGCCGGGGCCTGAGCGTGCGGTCGTGTTCCAGAACCATTCGCTATTACCCTGGATGACCTGTTCTCAAAATGTGATGCTGGCTGTGGAACGTGTGTTCGGGCGAAAAGAGGGCAAGGCGAAACTCACCGCGCGCGTGGTTGCCGCACTAGAAATGGTGCATATGGCGCATGCACTGGATAAATATCCGCATGAAATTTCCGGCGGCATGAAGCAGCGTGTGGGCATCGCCCGCGCATTTGCCATGGAGCCACGCATCCTGCTGATGGATGAGCCTTTTGGCGCATTGGACGCACTGACTCGCGCCAGCTTGCAGGATGAGCTCAACGGCGTGCTGGCCAAGACGGGTGCCACGGTGGTGATGGTGACGCACGATGTCGATGAAGCCGTGTTGCTCTCGGATCGCATTGTCATGATGACCAATGGGCCGGCGGCAACGATAGGCGAAATTGTCACGGTGGATCTGCCTCGCCCACGTGACCGCTTGGCGCTTGCGGAAGATAGCCGGTTTGCTGCTTACCGCGCAGCGGTATTTGAATTCCTCTATCGCAAACAGCTGAAAAAGGTGGCCTAGCGCTTAAATATTTTCACTTTATTTATCAATTAACTTTTCTTTTTGGAGATACTTTTATGTCACATCAGTCATCACTGACTTCAACACCAACGGCAAACGCTGTTTCAAACACCGTCTTGTTCTCGCTATCCCTGCTTGCATTACCCGCTTTTGCGGGAGACAGTTTTTCTGACGCGCTGATGGGTGGCAAACCCTCGCTGGATGCGCGCTACCGGTATGAAAGCGTGAGCCAGGAAAATACGCTCAAAGCAGCCAACGCTTCAACCCTGCGTCTGCGCTTTGGTTATGAGACGGGTGAATTCAAGGGCTTTGGCATGATGCTGGAAGGCGAGCATCTCAGCGTTGTGGGGACAGATAATTACAACAGCACGACCAATCGCAAGACGACTTACTCCGTCATTGCTGATCCGGAGTTCACTGAGGTCAATCAGGCCTATCTGAGTTACTCCGGTATTCCGGATACCAAGCTGAAATATGGTCGGCAGCGTCTCGCGCTGGATAACCAGCGCTTTATCGGCAACGTCGGCTGGCGCCAGAACGAACAGACCTTCGATGCCTTCACTGTCGTCAACAAATCCCTGCCCGCCACCACCATCACGGCGGGTTACATCTACAACGCCAACCGCGTGTTCAGCGATCAGGCCAAGTTCCCTGCGACCACCTTCGCCAACACGGGCAACGCGAAAATGAAATCGCCGATTCTCAATGTCAGCTACAAGGGCTGGAGCGTTGGCGAGATCGTGGGCTATGGCTATTTGCTCGATTACACGGATTTTGCGACCAACTCGATACAAACCTGGGGGTTGCGTTTCAAGGGCGATAAGGCCATTGCTGACGGTATGAAATTTCTTTATACCGCCGAGTATGCCTCGCAGTCGGACTACAAGAAAAATCCGGCGGATTACCGCGTGGATTACGCCTTTCTTGAAGCCGGTTTAAGTAAAGGTGCGCATAGCGTAAAGCTGGGGTATGAACTCTTGGAAGGCAATGGCACGAAGAGTTTTCAAACGCCACTGGCGACATTGCATGCCTTTAACGGCTGGGCAGACATGTTCCTGGCAACGCCAGCGAATGGTCTGAAAGATGCCTATCTCGGCGCGGGAACGGCGCTGTATGGCGTCAAGCTTGATGCGGTCTATCACGACTATCGTGCGGATCAGGGCAACGCACGTTATGGCACGGAATGGAACTTACAAGCCACCAAGCCGATCGACAAGAAATACCTGGTGGGTATCAAGTACGCCAGCTACAACGCGAAAACCTTCTCGGTGGATACCGACAAGTTCTGGTTGTGGGGCGAAGCGAAGTTCTGATTTGATCGTTGATATTCGCACGCATTGCGCACCGACATGAGGCGCGCAATGCGTGCGCGTGCGCTATTGCGGTGCAGCAATAGCGCCGTTGCGCCGTATCACCAGCGCCGACTTTTTCTTTTTTTCTTCTAAGTCTTTGTGCAATCAGCGATTACCAGATTTGGTGCGTGTCTGGCATGCGACCTGCTATGTAAAACACCGCATGCACTCAAAGTGCATTAACAATCAGGTGGTGGCTGTTCGTCACCAATAAAAAACCAGGGCTAGACAGGAGTCATTGATGGACAAGAAGAGTTTTCTTCAATCCGGGCATACGCCAACACTATTTGCTGCGTTTCTTTATTTTGATCTGGCCTTCATGGTCTGGGTCATTCTTGGCCCGTTAGGGGTGCAGATTGCACAGGACTTGCAACTCACGCATGCGCAACGCGGGTTGATGGTGGCAACCCCTGTGCTGGCGGGTGCGATATTGCGCTTGTTCATGGGCCTCATGGTGGATCACCTGAAGCCGAAGCTGACCGGCGCGATTGGGCAGCTGATCGTCATGGCGGCGTTGTTATACGCCTGGCAAGTCGGCATTCACAGCTACGAGCAAACGCTGGTGTTTGGCGTTTTCCTTGGCGTGGCGGGTGCTTCGTTTGCAGTGGCGCTGCCCTTGGCCTCGCGCTGGTATCCGGCGGAACATCAAGGCAAGGCATTAGGCATCGCGGGAGCCGGCAACTCCGGCACGGCGCTGGCTGCCTTGCTTGCACCCAGCCTGGCTGCCACCTATGGCTGGGGCAATGTGTTCGGCATTTTGTTGGTGCCCTTGACGATTGTCTTTGTGATTTACCTTGTCCTGGCCAAGGATGCGCCGGAATGCCCGCCGCCCAAGCGTCTGGTTGAATACCTGGCTGTGCTGAAAGATAAGGATGCCTGGTGGTTCATGTTTTTCTATGCGGTGACATTTGGCGGGTTTGTCGGCCTTGCATCGTCGTTGACCATCTATTTCAATACGCAATACGGGTTGGATGCAAAGACGGCAGGTTTTTTCACCGCGGCTTGCGTATTCGCAGGTTCCTTGGTGCGACCGATTGGCGGTGGCGTGGCTGACCGTATCGGCGGCATTCGGAGTTTGACCGCCATGTATGCACTGGCGGCAGTTTTTCTTGGCATCGTCAGCATTGGTTTGCCGCAGGCATGGATGGCTCTGAGTGTTTTTGTGCTCGCCATGCTGGCGCTGGGAATGGGTAATGGCGCGGTATTTCAGCTGGTGCCGCAGCGTTTTCGCAAAGAGATTGGCGTCATGACCGGGCTGGTTGGCATGGCTGGCGGTGTGGGTGGGTTCTGGCTGGCCTCATCGCTTGGTTATTCGCGGCAGATCACGGGCAGCTATCAAGCGGGTTTTCTGATTTTTGCAGCACTAGCGATTGCCGCGCTGGTTGGGCTCACTTCGGTTAAAACACGGTGGCGTACAACCTGGGGTGCTGCCACAATGACAACAGCGCGCATTTAATCGGATCGGTAGTGAATGAGTAGTTTGCAAGTTGATGTTGCCCACTCGACGCTCGCCGGACGGCGTAGTCGTAATGAAGATTACGTCGGCGCGGCAACGCCCGAGGGTGATGAGCTTGATGCCAAAGGCATGCTGCTGGCCGTGGCGGATGGTGTTGGTGGTCATGCGCAGGGGCGCGAAGCGGCGGAATATGCCGTGCGTAACTTGCTTAACGACTATTTCGCCACGCCGGATACCTGGAGCGTAGCCAAGTCATTCGATACCGTGCTGGCCGCTGCCAATCGCTGGCTGTTGGCGACGGCACGAAAAAATCGCGAATACGCGGGCATGGCGACCACCCTGACTGCCCTGGTATTGCGCGGCAGCCGGTACTACGTCGGGCATGTGGGCGATTCGCGCGCCTATCTGTGGCGCGCTGGCGCGCTGACACAGCTCACCGAAGATCACACCTGGCCTCACCCTGAGCTGAGTAATGTGCTGCGTCGCGCACTGGGGCTGGATGAGCATCTGGTGGTTGATCATACCGATGGCGAATTGGCGGTGGGTGATCGGTTTGTGTTGCTGACGGATGGTGTCTGGGGCACGTTAGGCGATGCGGGTATCAATGAATTGTTGGTGCGCCATGCCACAGCAGAAGCGGCAGCCAATGCCTTGGCGCTGGAAGCCGTACGGCGTGGCGCGAACGATAATTGCACGGCCTTGGTTGCCCATGTCACGACCGTGCCGCAGTCGAATTTACGTGATCGACTGGATGGTGCGCAGAAACTGCCCTTGCCACCGAAACTGGATGTCAATGATGAAATAGATGGTCTGCGCGTACTTGAGGTGCTGCATGAGTCGCGTATGACCTTGCTCTACAAAGTTGCGCAGGGTAACGAGACGCTGGTGCTGAAAACATTGCGGCCGGAGGCCGGTGATGCGGAATCAATCGCTGCGCTGGTGTATGAAGAATGGCTGGCGCGGCGTGCCGTTGCGCCGTGTTTCCCGCAAGTGGTGAGCCATCCCGCGCGCTCTCGTTTGTACTATTTAATGACCTGGCATGAAGGAGAATCGCTCAAGACGCGTTTGGCACGCGGGCATCGTTTTGATGTGGATGAGGTGGCGGCGATTGGACTGCGCTTGCTCAAGGCCGTTGGTTTGCTGCATCGGCTGGGGATTGTTCACCGCGATATCAAGCCGGACAATATCCAGCTTGGCGCGCAAGGGCAGATCACCGTGCTGGATCTGGGCGTGGCTGCCAGCGATGGTGAGCGCTTGAGTGAAATCAACAACCCCGGCACGCCTTCCTACATGGCACCTGAGCTATTCGCTGGAAATGTCGCCAATGAAGGCAGCGATCTTTATGCCTGTGGCGTCACGCTGTATGAACTGCTGACACGCAAGTATCCGTATGGCGAGATCGAGCCTTTTCAGACGCCACGTTTTGCGCAACCTGCGCCGCCGACTCGCTATCGCCGAGATATTCCCGAGTGGCTGGAAACCATTCTGCTCAAGGCCTGCGCGCGTGAACCGGCAGATCGTTTTGAAACCGCCGAGGAATTCGTTCTGGCACTTGAACATGGGGCCTACCGGCCACTGACTTCACCTCGGCGTATTCCGCTGGCTGCACGGAATCCATCGCTGACG
>JALRCC010000164.1 GCA_023257495.1 Rugosibacter sp.
ACTGAACCGACTTTGGGCCCGACTTGAGCGAAGGTGGCTTTTTCCGAGGCGATGGTGAAGTCGCAAATCGTGCATAGCACGTTGCCGCCACCCACGGCATAGCCTTGCACGCGGGCAATCACGGGCTTGGGCACATCACGAATCGCGTTATGCAGCTCTTCAACCGGCAGGCCGACCGTGCCGCGGCCGTCATACTGGCCCTCATGCGCGGATTGATCGCCACCGGTGCAAAAGGCTTTTTCTCCCGCACCAGCCAGCACGATCACGCCAATCTCGCGGGTATAGCCTGCCTTGTTAATCGCGTGGATCAGTTCGTCGCATGTCTTGCCGCGAAACGCATTCATTTTTTCGGGACGGTTGATGGTGATCCACGCCGCGCCATTACGTACCTCATACAGAATATCTTCGTAGTTCATGCTGTTGTCCTATATCGATTGAAAAGTTGAGAAGGGAGAACTGTTTTTGCACTAGGTTTTCATGTTTCCAGTATCCTCGTATGCCGCATGGAGTTCTGCGGTCTATATGACATCATGTTGTCCTATATTACTGTTTAATCGTATTTCTGCAAGTGTTCGGTATGACAAGATAAATTTCATGAAAAAAATTGATCAACAAAGCATTGCTGCCCGCATGGCGTTAGCTAACCGGTTGTTCTTTCGCCTGTATCAAAGTGCAAATATGCTGCATAAAACCGGGACTCGGGCAGTTGAGGGGTTGGGTCTCACCACGCAACAATGGGCGGTCTTGGGTGCCTTGTCTCGCCCGGAGGCGGAAGGTGGGATGAGTGTGGGAGATCTGGCGCGCTATCTGCTGGTCAGCCGACAAAGTCTGGCCGGATTGATCAGTCGGATGGAGCGTGACGGTCATCTCAGCAGCGCCCCGGATGGCCGCGACCGGCGTTCGCGGCGGATCACCATGACCGCATCCGGCCATGATGTCTGGAACAATCAGGCCATGGCGAAAATTCATGGCTACTATGACAGGGTGCTTGCCGATTTTTCGACCAGTGATATGACGCACACTCTGCATTATTTGCTCAAGCTGCTGGACAACATGAAGCAGCTTGACGGTGTCGAGCCTGCGGGTGATGAGGTGCTACAGTAACGCATGCACGATCATCACACACACGGTCATACTCACGACCATACCCATAGTCATACCCACGGCCCGGCGACATTCAATCGCGCTTTCAGTATTGGCATCACGCTGAATATTGCGTTTGTCATGATCGAGGCATTCTATGGCTGGCATGCCGGATCACTGGCCTTGCTGGCAGATGCCGGACATAATCTTTCAGATGTCGCCGGTCTGTTGCTGGCCTGGGGCGCTGTGGCCGCTGGCAGACGAGAGCCCGATGCGCGATACACGTATGGGTGGCAACGCGCATCCATTCTCGCGGCATTTACCAATGCTGTTTTATTGTTGGTCGCCATGGGGTCGCTCATATGGGAGGCGGCGCATCGCTTGCATTCACCGGTGCCTGTCGAGGGGATGACGGTAATCGTGGTGGCTGCCATCGGTGTAGTGATCAATGGCGTTACCGCCGCACTCTTCATGGCCGGGCGCGAGCATGACATCAACATTCGCGGCGCGTTTGTGCACATGGCCGCCGATGCATTGGTATCCCTCGGTGTTGTATTTGCGGGCATGTTGTATCTATGGCAAGGCTGGGCCTGGGTTGATCCGGTAACCAGTCTGGCCATTGCACTGGTGATCATCATGAGTACCTGGGGCTTGTTTCGTCAGTCGCTGCATTTGTTGTTTGACGGTGTACCCGATGGGATTGATCTTGCCGCCGTGGATGCCTTGTTGCACAGCCAGCCCGGTGTGACGGAGGTACATGACTTGCATGTCTGGGCGATGAGCACAACAGAGTGCGCGCTAACGGCTCATCTTGTGATGCCCGCCGGACATCCGGGAGATGCGGCGCTTGAGGCGATAGCTGGCGCGTTGCAACGTGATTTTTCGATTACACATCCTACCTTGCAAATTGAACTTGAAAGTCACGATCATGGTTGTCACGCAACAATCACTTGATTAAAAAGCCGACGCTGGTGATACAGAGAATACAATATGGCAAATACATTTAAAAAGGAGAAAATCTTGACTACTGAATCAAACAATCCCCGTGAATTAGCTGTTATGGTGGGTGCTACCGGCGCGTTAGGAAAATTTGTCGCACGTCGGCTGGTGGCTTCAGGCCTGGATCTGTTAGCTGTCGGACGATCAGAAAAAGAGCTCAAGTCGCTAAGCGAGAGTTCCCCTCATATTCGTTATTGCGTGGCGGACATCAGTGAGGATTCCTCTATCGAGACAATTGCGCAACATGTGGATAAAACCGTGCGCATGGCCATTCATGCGCCGGGCGTGCCGGTGGCCGGTGGCGTGTTAGAGGCGAGCCCGCTGGTGTTGGGACAGGCGGTTAACATTAAAGCCGGAGGCATGCTGCGCCTTTTTCGCGCGGTGGAAAGCCACTTGGTGCGTGGCTCGCGGCTCGTTGCCGTAGGCGGGCATTACGGTTTTGAGCCCACAGCTTATGCTGCAACAGCAGGTGTGGCTAATGCCGCGCTCACTAATTTAATGCGCCAATTGAGCTGGGCACTGGGCGACCGCGGCGTTACTGCGCATCTGGTTGCACCCGGCCCGGCAGAAACCGAACGCCTCCACGCCATTGCAACAACAAATGCAGCAAAGCGGGGGGTGACACCTGACGTGGTGCTCGATGAAATCCGTCAGCAGTCAGCTATCCACGCCTTTACTTTGCCGGAGCAAGTAGCATGGGGCATCTGCCTGCTTTTAGCCCCTGAAGCCGATGCCATGGCCGGCTCATCCTTGATGCTGGATTCTGGTCGGCGTCACGGTTTGCCGTAAAAATTTCAAGGAGATCAGTATGCCTGTTGCTCATATCAACGTATTGCAAGGCCATTCGAAAGACGTTTTAAAACGTGTGATTCGTGATGTTTCAACGGTTATGGTCGAGGTGCTCGCGGCACCCAAAGATCGGTTGGAGATCTGGGTTACCGAGATTGATCCTGATCTTTGGGGTATCGCGGGCGAGCCTGCCAGTGAGGTTTTAAAAACCCGGCCGCGTGGCCAGGTTGAGATGCCGTATATCGAAATGGTCCTGATGGAAGGGCGCAGCCTGGCGCAACATCATCAATTGATTGCTGCCGTGACGGATGTGATTGAAAAAAACTTGGGCACAGAACGAAATCGTATCCGGGTGCATATTGCCAACTGCACGCCGGATCACTGGGGCATTGGCGGCATTCCTGCTGCGATCAGTAGAAAAGCAGAAATCGAAGCGCGTAAGATCGAAGTGGGCGGCGCTTAACCCTTGTGAAGGGAAGTCAATGAAACTTTCATTCTATGGTGCGGCGCGCGGTGTTACTGGCTCTTGCTATCTTGTTGAGAGCGCAGGCAAGCGACTCCTCATTGATTGCGGTTTATATCAAGGCGGTCGTGAATTAAGCGAGGAAAATGTAGCGCCCTTCGGTTTTGACGCCGCGGCGATTGATTTTGTTTTGCTCACCCATGCGCACCTTGATCATTGCGGCAGGCTGCCTTTGCTCGCCAAGCGCGGGTTTCACGGTGAAATCATTACCACCGCCGCGAGCCGCGAACTGGCGAAAGTGGTGATGCTCGATTCTGCCCATCTGCAAGAAGAAGATGCGCGTTGGCAATCCCGCAAACTCATGCGCCAAAACAAAGACAAGGGAGAGTTGCCGCAGCCACTGTATACCCAGCTTGATACCCTCAATTGTCTGGATTATTTCGGCCGCACAGCGCATTACAACCAGCCTATGGTCATCGCACAAGGCATCACCGCCACTTTCCTTGATGCGGGCCATATCCTGGGTTCGGCCAGTATTCATTTGCAGATTGAGGATGAGGGCGAAAAACGCAGCATTGTTTTTTCTGGCGACATTGGCAACGCAAAGCGGCCGATATTGCGCGACCCCACGCCGCCGCCCATCAGTGATGTGGTGGTTATGGAAACAACCTATGGCGACCGGCTGCACAAACCACTTGAGCCCTCTATCGAAGAACTTTATCAAGCCATTGAAGAGACTTTCCGCCGTGGCGGCAATGTCATTATTCCGACCTTTGCATTAGAGCGCGCGCAAGAGATTCTTTTTTATTTGCGTGCCGGCGTTGAAAGCGGCCGGTTACGGCACAACGTGCAAGTCTTTCTTGATTCGCCGATGGCGATTTCAGCCACTGAAATTTTTCGTCGTCATCCGGAATGTTTCGATGCGGAAACGAGAACACTATTTGATTCCGGGCAAGACCCTTTTTCTTTACCGGGACTGCATTTCACGCACGAGTCATCGGAATCCATGGCGCTTAACGCAATTACCAGCGGGGCAGTGATTCTGGCTGGCTCGGGCATGGCCACTGGCGGACGGGTGCGACATCACCTGAAACATAATTTGTGGCGCGAAAACTCGAGTGTCGTGTTTGTTGGTTTTGCTGCCCAGGGCACGTTGGCGCGGCGCATTGTCGATGGTGCCAAAACAGTCACCCTGTTTGGCGAAGAGATTTTGGTGCGAGCGAAAATTTATACCATCAATGGATTTTCAGCACATGCCGATTGTGATGAGCTTTTGGCCTGGCATCAACATAGCTGTGCCCCGCGTACTTTTCTGGTCCATGGTGAAGAGGCGGTGATGCAAAAGTTTTCCATGCGACTTTCCTTGCAAAGTCCGGATACGCATATCGAGCAGCCTGAATTGGGCCAGACTTTTAATTTGTAAATTCGGTCGCATATAGCTTCGATAAACCTTTTCAGGAAATGGTCATGGAGTTCAAGGATTACTACAAAATCATGGGCGTTGAGCGCAACGCAACGCAGGATGACATCAAGCGAGCCTATCGCCAGCTGGCGCGAAAATATCATCCGGATGTCAGTAAAGAAGCAGATGCCGAGGCACGCTTCAAGGAATTAGGCGAGGCGTATGAGGCGTTAAAAGACCCGGAAAAACGTGCGGCCTATGATCGCCTGGGTGCTCATTGGACAGGTGGGCAGGAGTTTCGTCCGCCACCGGACTGGAACCAGGGGTTCGAGTTTTCTGGTGGCGGGTTTACTGGCGGGGCGGGTGGTGATGGCGCAGATTACAGCGAGTTTTTTGAGCAGCTGTTTGGCCGTGCCACGCAAAGCCGAGGCGCACCCCATGGCGCATCTCATGGCTCATTCCGGGGCGGGGCAGGCCACGCGCATGGCACTGATCGTCATGCCAAAGTGCTGATTGATCTGGAAGATGCTTATCACGGTGCCACCCGCATGATTGTTCTGCATGTGCCAGAAACGGATGCGCAAGGCCATACGGCTTTACGTGAACAAAAACTGAATGTAGCCATTCCGCGAGGTGTTCGTGCAGGGCAAAACATACGGCTCACCGGGCAGGGCGCACCGGGTATCGGCCAGGGCAAAGCCGGGGATCTGTACCTGGAAATTGAATTTCGACCGCATCCGTACTATCGGGTGGATCAACGTGATGTCATGCTTGATTTGCCCCTGGCACCATGGGAAGCTGCCTTGGGCGCTGTCGTCACAGTGCCTACACCGAACGGTTCGGTTGAGCTCAAGATTCCGGCGGGGTCTGCACCCGGTGCCAAATTACGCTTGAAAGGCCGAGGTATTCCGGCGGCTTTGGCAGGTGGCGTGGCGGGTGATTTTTATGCGGTATTGCAAATTGCCTTGCCACCAGCAACGGATGAGGCGGCTCAGGTGGTTTATAGTGACATGGCAAAACAGTTCCACGGGTTTAACCCGCGCGCGAAATTAGGGGTCTCATCATGAACAGGCAGTCAGGAATCGAAGGCGTCATTCTTGAAGAACTGACGGAGCTGACGTTAGCCGATGTTTGTCGAGCCTGCACAACACACGCTGAAAGCATTATCGAGCTGGTCGATGAGGGCATCATCACGCCGCTGGGTGATGCACCGCAGCGCTGGGTTTTTACCGGCGTGCATCTGCGTCGTGCGCGTGTGGTGTTGCGTTTGCAAAGCGATCTGGGCGTTAACCGTGCGGGGGCCGCGCTGGCTGTGCAACTACTCGAAGAAATAGATGCGCTACGCACGAAATTGCGGGCGCTTGAAGGCGTATAGTTTTTCTGTTGTGCTGTCGTGTTTGTAATATTTACAGGGTTCAATGAGTTTCCACTAAGTTTCCACTAAGTTTCCAATGAGTTTCATTTGTTTAATTAACTAATCTAATCAAAGGAGCAAGGGATCATGGCTACGCAGAAAAAGAATGCACAAAATGACGCGCTGGAAAGCCACATACGGCAGGTTGTTGCACAAGGCACAGACGTACAGGCAGCCGTGCACAAACTCACGCTGGACGCGATGAGCAACCATGCACTGAGTCTGGAATCCATCGGTCGCATCATGCATGCGGTGGTGCAGGGCACGCGCGATGGCGTGCAAGAAGAACTGGATAAAACCAAAGTTCAGGCAAGCGCGGCCCAGGCGCGCATGAAGGAAGCGGTTTCCGGGCTGGATGCGGCACTGACGCAATTTGCTGTCACGACAAAACTGGCGGTAGAAGAAGCCGCAGGCAAAGCACAAAAATTTTCCAGCCAGGATATGGCGAAAACGCGCGCTGACCTGGAAAGCCTGGAGGCGCTGTTTCTGGAAACCATGAAAACCTCTGCTGCGGCAACGCGCGGGTTGGCCTCGGACATGCTGGCAGATATGGTCAGCCATGCCCGCCGCACGGGCACCGCCGTGGGGGAGCAGATCAAAGCCACGCTGGAAACTTTTACTCAGCAAATGACCGCTGTTAGCAAGGCACAAATGGACACAGGGATGCAGCTTGCGCAAACCACTGCCGACATGATGCGTAAAGCCGCGGTGGGCATGTTCACCGGCATGGCTGATCGCGTAAAACACGCTGCAGCAGCTTATAAGGTGCCACCCAGCAAGGACGACTGATGCGGTGGCAAGCAGCCCCGCGCATTGGGCTTGCCCTAGGCAGCGGGTCCGCGCGGGGTCTTGCCCATGTCGGCGTCATTCGTGCCATCGAAGACGCCGGCATTAAAATCGATGACATCGCAGGAACCAGCATGGGCGCATTGATCGGCGCAGTCCATGCCGCCGGTAAACTCGATGCACTGGAAAGCTCTTTTCTCGGCTTCGACTGGAAAAAGACGGCCTCTTTTTTCGATGTCGTGCTACCCCGATCCGGCTTGCTGGACGGAGCAAAAGTCAGCGCGCTCGTGCGCAGCCATATTCATGCGGACGAGATTGAAGCGTTGCCTATGGCCTTCGCTGCCGTCGCTAGTGATCTGGTGAGTGGCGAAGAGGTGATCATCCGCACAGGTGACATCATCGAGGCGGTGCGCGCCAGCATTTCTGTGCCCGGCATTTTCACCCCTGTGCGGCGCAACGGGCAGATTCTGGTTGATGGCGGGCTGGTGAATCCGGTGCCAACCAAGGTAGTGCGCGGCATGGGTGCCAATTTCGTTATTGCCGTTGATCTCAATCACCAGATCGTGAATGGCAAAAACCTCAAACCGCTGATGCCCATTGCGAGCAATGAGGAGAGCGATTCCAGCTCGCGTTCGGTCTGGATGAATCGCTATACCCAGACGATGCAGAGCCTCAAGCAAAAACTGCTTGCCAGCGATGCGCCAGGCCGCACCCAGCTTCTGCGCTGGCTTGCACGTGAGGAGCCGCTGCCCAGTATCTTTGAAGTGCTACTCGCTTCCATCAACATCATGGAAGCGAGCATCACCCAAACGCGCCTGCATATCGACCAGCCGGACATCATTATCCAGCCACCTCTCGGTCACATTCGTTTTCTTGAATTCGGTCGAGCCGAAGAGATCATCGCCACTGGATATGAGCATACACAGCGGCAACTTGCCGCGCTTGATCCTGAGGTGCTACGGGCATTGACCGCTGCGCGATAAATCGAAAGCCGATCTTTGCTTGTGCGTGCCCCCACCGGTGCTTGCCCAAATAGCGAATAAAGCGTTTAATCCAATCGACATAAATTTTGCCAGGTGCGGATGCGCAATGCTTGAGAAAGATTTTTCCGCGCACGTGGTTAAGCAGTGTTGAATGGCAAGTGGATCACGAGAGTGTCTTGAGTCGGTATTTCAGAATATGATTCGGGTATGGTTAATTTTTTCAATGAGATAAATCACGATGAACTCAGTTAGACACCTGCTGTGGTCAGGATATACACCGTTTTTTGTGTCCACTTTACGTTATGCGTATGCAAATTGACCGCATCGAGTTCCGATACGTTTGCAACCTCAAACCAGAGGTTGGTACCGACGGTGCGGTGGTTTCGTTGATGCCACAACACCGTTATAAGAACACTAGGAACCTGCCGCTAAATGCCTATGGAGTTGGGCCGTTCTGCAAGTTCCGCATTCCAAGGCAGTTCAATGTAGGCGGCGTTTACGCTCTGGTTGTCGGAGGCTCAGTCAAGTACATCGGCGAGTGCATCAACCTTTCGAGCCGCTACAACGCGGGCTACGGCAATATCTCGCCAAGAAATTGCTTCAAGGGCGGCCAAGAAACAAATTGCCGCATCAATGCACTTGTCCACGCGGAGTCCAAGCGCGGCCGGGAAGTCGAGCTTTGGTTTCATGCTTCATCGGAACACAAGCAACTCGAAAAGCGTCTTCTCGCAATTGGGGGCTACGAGTGGAACAGGTAGGCCATACGCATAACCCTGCGCTCAACCGGACCTGCGCTAAAAGCCGCGCAGGCCGGTTAGCTCTACGTTAGGCCTCACAGAGTGCATCCCGCAAAGCAGCAGCGACGTGTCTGACGAAACCGATCTTGTGCATGTCGTCGACCGGGCGGCACTGATTGAGAACATCCTCAATCAGGTCATTGAAGACTTCTGCGAGCCGAGGCAGGAACCGTTCATGTTCTTCTGGAATGTAGTTCTCGATAGTTCGATCATGCCTATGGGGTCAAAGGTCAAGGTAGCGGCAGCTATTGCGCAGGAGCTTGACTTCAAGCTAGAGCAGAGTGCGCTGCACAAGGTCATGGCGCTCCGGAACGCCTTTGCCCATCACAAGACAGGTTCTCACCCGGTCATGTCAGTTGGGAAAGTCGAAGAGGAGAGCAGAGTGCGTTATGAACTCCAAGTCCTCAGCAACTCTGGCACCCTGTCGCGAGTGCCAAGAGAGAGCGCGCTGACCGAGTTCAATGCGGCCTTTCGCAAAGCTAAAGACTCACTTGTGGCGCTGAAGGCTGCTGTGAAGGCCAAGCGAACTCGCGGTGAGGCCTAACCCCTCCATCGAGCGGACGTCAAAAAGGCTTCGCCTTTTTGCCGCCGCTCATGTCGAACGTTAGGCCCCATGAACCAAACCACTCCCGATCAGCCGTCGCTTGGTGTCGTGGGACGCAAAGTCGCCTGGCCTATCTTCTGGGTCCTATGGTTCGTTGTGCCTTGGTTCAATGGCTGGTTCTTCGCCAGCCGCATCGAATGCACGAGTTGCTTTCGTGATGTTTTGGTTTATTGCCTTGCGCTCTTTGGCTATGTCGTTCTTGGCGGCTTCATCTATTCGCTGAGCAAACCAACTCGTGAGCGCCAAACCGAAGCTGAACGTTCTGCCCAGCCGCACGGTTACATGCTCGGCACCCGTGAAGACATCGTTCTTTCCTCCATACTTCTCGGTGGTGCATTTGCCATTACTTGGTTCTTCTCCATCTTCAAGTTCTAAATGAACCACATGTGGCCCAACCCGGCAGTCGAGCGGACCTGCGCAAAAAGCCGCGCAGGCCGCTCACTTCTACGTTAGGGTATCAAGAAGAAACACCGTGCCAATCTTCGAACGCGCATCGGAATCGGACGTCCCTGCACTCAGTGAGTTGCTAGATCTTTTGTTTACTCAGGAAGTTGAGTTCAAGCCAGACACGGCAGCTCAATGCAAAGGCTTATCAACCATCATTCGCACCCCCGATCTTGGTGCCATCCTGGTTGCGCGGGAAGGCTGCACCGTTTTGGCAATGGTCAATCTACTATTCACCATCTCTACGGCAATTGGTGAGCGTGTCGCACTGCTCGAGGACATGATCGTGTTACCCAGCGCTCGAGGCTCAGGCATCGGATCGGAGCTTCTCAGTTTCGCAATTGACTTTGCGCGCTTGAGTGGGGCCAAACGAATCACGCTACTCACCGACCGAGAGAACACATCAGCGCAGCGCTTCTATGCGAGGCATGGATTTTCCGAATCCACCATGATCCCGCTTCGGCGAATACTTTCTTAATGCCATGAGTATTTCAGCCGCCAGATCGCCTGTCACCAGCCTAACTGGGCATTCAACGCGGACGCCAACACAGGCCATGCCTTCGACGCGATGAGCAGCCCGGATCGATTAAGCCAAAAATAAGGAGTTACCGTGTCTTTTCTCAGCAAACTCAAAGGTGATCAAGCACTGTTACCTCCTCGGCCTTCGGCAAAGGCGATTGCGCTGGCGTGGCTGGGCGGTTTTCTGGCCATTGCCGCTGTTGCCTTGCTAACCGAGTTTCTCTCAGTTGCCTTGGTGCTCGGGTCGTTTGGGGCATCCTGCGTTCTGGTTTTTGGCTATCCGGACGTGCCGTTTTCTCAACCAAGAAATGTAGTGGTCGGCCATGTCATCAGCTCTCTGGTTGGCCTTGTTTTTCTTTTCGCCTTCGGCCCCCACTGGTGGGCTGTTTCGCTCGCTGTGGCTACAGCTATCGCGCTCATGATGCTCACTCGCACAGTGCATCCACCCGCCGGATCAAACCCGGTCATTGTCTTTTTAACGCAACCCACGTGGGGTTTTTTACTGTTTCCGACATTGGTCGGTGCCTTGATGTTGGTGGCTGTCGCGCTGATGTATAACAATGCAACTCGTGATGCCAAGTACCCAAAATACTGGTAGTCCGTTGCCCACTGCCAATTGCGATGGGCTGTACGCGCTTACATTCTGCTTCGAGTTTATTCAAGGAATCTTGTCATGAGAAAAAACATCACCCTGTTGTGCGCCGTGCTGG
>JALRCC010000229.1 GCA_023257495.1 Rugosibacter sp.
TCAATGCCAGCTGGTCTGCACTAAAGCCTTCCGTCAAAGCAATACCCTGCTCCATCAACTGTACGCTCATCGGAGGATAAACATTTGCATCACACCCTGTCACCCGATGTCCGGCTGCCCTGGCCAGCAAAGCGATGCCCCCCATAAAAGTGCCACAAATGCCAAGAATATGAATATGCATACAGCCGTTCCGTGAAATAATGTTCGGGGATTCTAACCCTTGGCCCACTTATGCCGCGCCGTAAACCCACACCTGCCGACTCTCGCCACCATTTGCGTCGCGCTATCGCCACCACAGCTGCACGCTTGATGGCCGAGGAAGGCTCCACCGATTACGCCACTGCGAAACGCAAAGCCGCTCGCAGCCTTGGCGCAGAACACAGCGAGAACCTGCCCACCAATGATGAAATCCAAACCGAACTATGTCTTTGCCAAACAATTTACCCACAGGATGAGCAGGATAATCAGCTGCAAACACTACGCCAAACTGCATTGAATGTGATGCAGCTGCTGAATGAATTTCAGCCCCGTCTGACAGGTGCTGTACTGGACGGCACGGCAACTCGCTACTCGCCAATTCATCTGCAATTAGTCGCCGACAACAGTAAAGATGTAGAAATCTGGCTCCTGACCAACCAGATCGCCTTTGATACAGAATGCCTGCCGCACCAAAATCACAGAAGCTCGGCAAATCGGTTTGTTTTGGATCTGGACGACACAACGGTACTGTTGGATATCTTATCTATCCAACAAAAACATGGCGGGGCACTCAGCGCGACTCTGGCCGACGTGAGAACACTGCTAACCCATTCGACAGCTGCCTCGCCGTTACCTGAATCGCAGCTCGTAGTTCCAACCGATACAAGGTAGTGTCGTCATGAAAAATCGTCTCATTCGCCTTCTGTTACTCGTGATAATCGCTGTTAGCGCCGGTGGATCCGGCTATTTGATTAGTCGCGAACGATTCGTCGCATCGAACACCCCCTCGTCGGCGACGGCACCATCGCAATCTGCGGTCGACAAACTATTGCGCACCTCCTTTGCTACCACCGAGGGCCAATGGCAGAGCCTGGCCTCTTGGCGCGGCAAAGTCCTGATAATCAACTTCTGGGCAACGTGGTGTCCGCCATGCCGTGAAGAAATGCCGATGTTCTCTAAATTGCAAACGAAATATGGCGACAAAGGCCTGCAATTTGTCGGCATCAGCATCGATAGCATCGATAAAGTGCGCGAATATCAGTCGCTCGAAAAACCGGCTTATCCTTTGTTGTTGGGTTCGCCAGACGCCATGCGGCTGAGTGAAGCCCTGGGCAATGCATCACAAGCACTTCCATTTACCGTCATTATCACTCGTCAAGGGGAAATTGACTTTGTCAAAGTCGGACGCCTCACCGAAGACGAACTTGAGCCACGCCTAGCCACGCTCCTCAAACAATAGACTAGACAAACGGTAGTCATTTGCGGCAAACTTGCGCCCATGACGACACAAAAACACAGCAAAAGCGCAACTGGTGAAAAACAAAATTTAGTGATTCTTGCGCTCCATGGGCCTAATTTGAACCTCTTGGGCACGCGGGAGCCAGAAATCTACGGTCGTACGACACTCGCTGATATCCACACAGCAATGGAAACGCGGGCACGCGCGAGTGGTGTGCGTCTGGAAAGCTTCCAAAGCAATCACGAGGGCGAACTAATCGATCGTATCCAATCTGCCCCCGAACAAGGCGTTGCTTTCATTATCATCAATCCTGCGGCCTACACGCATACCAGTATCGCCTTACGGGATGCCTTGACTGCCGTCGCCATCCCTTTTATTGAGGTTCACCTCTCGAATATTCACTCACGCGAAGCATTTCGTCGGCAGTCCTATTTATCCGACATCGCCGTGGGCGTAATTGCAGGCCTTGGCGCTCAAGGTTACACCCTGGCGCTGGAAGCTGCATTAACGCGGCTAAACGTTACGGCCTAAAGCATCAAACAGGATTACACCACCAACGAAAACATGGATGCGCCATCCATGTTTCATCCATAACACCCTGAAAGGAAAATTTTCTATGGACCTGAGAAAACTCAAGACCTTAATTGATCTTGTACAAAACTCTGGCATTTCCGAGCTTGAAATCAGCGAAGGCGAAGAAAAAATTCGCATCGCCAAGCACTTGCCTGCACAGCAAACCACCATGGTCAGCATGCCCATGGCACACTCAGCAGCAGGTCACGGCGACACCATGCAGGGCGAACGTGCTGCCCCCGCCGTATCACCAGCGCCGACTTCTGCTGCCACAAGCAGCGCAACCGCAGAAGTAGATGCAGGCCACAAGCTCAAAGCCCCGATGGTGGGCACTTTTTATCGCGCCAGTAGCCCGGATTCACCCTCGTTTGTCGAGGTGGGGCAAGCGGTTAAAGCAGGACAAACGCTTTGCATTATCGAAGCCATGAAACTCATGAATGAAATCGAATCCGATATTTCTGGTACCGTCATCGCCATCCTGGCCGAAAATGGCCAAGCCGTGGAATACGGCCAACCCTTGTTCATCATCGGCTGACCACTATGTTTGGTAAAGTTCTCATCGCCAATCGCGGGGAAATCGCCCTGCGCATCCTGCGTGCCTGTCGCGAACTAGGCGTGCGTACCGTTGCTGTTCATTCCGAAGCTGACACCGAAGCAAAATATGTCAAGCTGGCTGACGAATCCGTCTGCATTGGCCCTGCAGCCTCTTCACTTAGCTACCTGAACGTGCCGGCGATCATTTCCGCCGCTGAAGTCACCGATGCTGAAGCAATCCACCCTGGCTACGGCTTTTTGTCAGAAAACGCCGACTTTGCCGAGCGCGTAGAAAAATCCGGCTTCGCCTTCATTGGCCCTCGCCCGGAAACCATACGTCTCATGGGCGATAAAGTCAGTGCCAAAAACACCATGAAAGAGGCGGGTGTGCCCTGCGTTCCCGGTTCTGATGGTGCACTCCCTGATGATCCGAAAGAGATCACCAAAATTGCCCGTGCCATAGGTTACCCGGTCATTATCAAAGCTGCTGGCGGTGGTGGCGGGCGGGGCATGCGTGTAGTGCACACCGAAGCGGCACTACTCAATGCGGTTACCATGACACGCACCGAAGCCGGCGCTGCCTTCAGCAACTCCACGGTGTACATGGAAAAATTTCTGGAAAACCCGCGTCACATAGAAATTCAGGTGCTGGCAGATTCCTACGACAACGCAATTTACCTGGGCGAGCGTGATTGTTCCATGCAGCGCCGCCACCAAAAAGTCATCGAAGAAGCCCCTGCACCAGGCATTCCCCGCAAACTCATTGCGGCACTGGGCGAGCGCTGCGCCCAAGCCTGTCGACATATTCACTACCGTGGTGCCGGCACTTTCGAGTTTCTTTATGAAAATGGCGAATTCTTTTTCATTGAAA
>JALRCC010000075.1 GCA_023257495.1 Rugosibacter sp.
GGGCAACAAATTTTGCAACTTCTTCATCCGTCAAGCGTGAACGTATGGGCAATGACTCAAAATTTTTGCTCTCTTCCAGCATTTTTTTAAAGCGCTTGCGATCTTTAGGCTGGATATCGACCACCGTGGCCAGATCATCAATCGTGCGTTCAAGGCTCTTCACCTGAGAAGGTGTAATTTCCAGCGTATAGGCTGAATAGTTGTTTGCAAGTTGCAGATTATTGCGATCAACAATCAAGCCACGGCTAGGTGTGATGGGCACCAGAGAAATACGGTTGTCTTCTGCGCGCGTTTGGTAATACTCATATTGAATGATTTGTAACCAGACAAAGCGCGACAAAAGAAAAGCAAAGCAGAGCAAGACAAGACCGACTACAACCACCAGCCGCACATGAAACTGTCTTAGTGCCTTGTCATCGTGGGTCACTGTCATCGCGGGTCAAATTGGCCGATGAAAATCTTTTTCCTGCGGCCTGAATTGGGGTGCCAGCAGAAGGTAAGTTAACGGATACCAAAGCAGCACACCTGTGAAGCTGGAAAAGAACCAGCTAAACCCCGGAAAATGCGCACCACTAACCATGCGGGCGAACAGCATGATGAGTTGCCCGCTCAAGAGAAGCAACAGGACATGCAATGCCTGCTGCCGCAAAGGAAACCACAATACGCGCCGTGATAGCCGGGCGGCGGCATAGGCAAGACACACATAGGCCAACGCATGCTGCCCCATAACGCTCGCATCGACAACATCCATCAGCAACCCAAGCATAAACCCGGTACCCATGCCAACCTTCAAGGGCTGATGCAAACACCAAAAAACCAGCACCAAGGCTATCCAGTCAGGAATGCCCGGAAAATAACCCACAGGGACCATGTTCAGCAGCAAGGCTGCAAATAAGGTCATTACAATAAACCAGTTTTTGACGGGCAAAAGAATGCGCCGCATGGCATGTGGTGACTGCATTACTGCTTTTCCTTTCTGCCGCGCTTGGATTTTTCAGGCACAAGATCTTCGGTTGGCGGCAATGCCAACGGGGTGCGTGCATCAAGTACCAGTACCAAACCGTGATGCTCAATTCCCGCTAACGGGGCACAAGTGATGCGGGCAAAAATATTGGCGTTGTCGTGCTCAATCTTGATCACTTTAGCCACAGGCAAACCTGCCAGATAAATCCCATCAAGGCCAGAAGTCACCAAAACATCGCCCACCAGAATATCGGTATCGGTAGTCAAAAAGCGGAGTTCCAAACGGCCATTCCCCGCACCAGACAGCACCGATCGCAAACCATTGCGTTGCACCTGTACCGGTATGGCTTGTTGTTTATCAGTTAACAATGAGACTTCCGCCGTATGCGGAAAGCTGCGTATCACCTGGCCCATGACACCTCGCTCATCCACAATCACTTGGCCGGCTTGTATGCCTTGCTGTAAGCCTTTGTCGATAGTGACATGGCGCGAAAACGGATCACGTGCCGCATAAATAATCTCGGCAATTTGTCCATTGACCGGCTGGCGCATTTTCATATCAAGCAAAATCCGCAAGCGCTGATTTTCGTCTTCCAGATGGCGCTGTCGCAGCAGCAGCTTGGCAGCTTTTATGCGTTGCCGTTGCAAAGACTCATTGTCGGCTTGCAGATCGGACTGCCGTATAAAGTAATGGCCAATATTGCCTGCTGCCTGAATTGGTAACCAGGCCGCGCGTTGAATCGGCCAAACAAGCGTTGCCACGGTCAGGCGCGTCCATTCCAGCATGTGCAAGCGTAAATCCGCGACCAGAAGGGCAAGGGATATCGCGACGAAAAATAATAACCGCACCAGCGGTGCCGGACCCCGGTTAAAAAATGGTGGCGGCTCATGACCAGTAGAGGACATCAGGCAGGTAGCATTCCCGGAAACAAATCGTCGGGTGCACCAAGTAGTGCACCGTGCAACAAACTACTCGGAAAGCGTCTTATTCAGAAGCAAAAATACTACCGAGTTTATCCATCTTTTCCAACGCAAGCCCCGAGCCACGAGCAACGCAGGTCAATGGATCGTCAGCCACGATCACTGGCAGTCCGGTTTCTTCCGTCAGCAGACGGTCCAGATCTTTCAACAGGGCACCGCCGCCGGTAAGCACCATGCTACGCTCGGCTATGTCGGCACCAAGCTCTGGTGGCGTTCTTTCCAACGCATCCTTGACGGCTCTGACCACCTGGTTGAGTGGCTCAGATAACGCCTCTAATATTTCGTTAGAAGAAATGGTGAATTTGCGTGGAATACCTTCGGCTCGATTGATGCCGGAAACTTCCATTTCCTTGACTTCACTCCCCGGAAATGCCGAGCCTATGTTCTTTTTAATGTGCTCGGCCGTATTTTCACCGATCTGCATGCCATAGTTGCGGTTAATGTAAGAGATGATCGACTCATCGAACTTATCTCCACCGACACGTACCGAGTTGGCATAGACCATGCCGCCCAGAGAAATCACACCAACCTCCGTGGTTCCGCCGCCGATATCCACCACCATAGAGCCGGTTGCATCTGTTACCGGCAAGCCAGCGCCTAGTGCTGCAGCCATGGGTTCTTCGATCAGATAAACCTGCGAAGCACCCGCGCCCAGAGCAGATTCACGAATCGCACGACGCTCTACCTGGGTTGAACCAGAGGGTACACAGATGATGATGCGTGGAGAAGGTGAGAGCAGGCGCGATTCATGTACTCGTCGAATGAACTGCTTTAACATCTGCTCGGTAACAGTGAAATCAGCAATGACACCATCTTTTAGCGGACGAATAACCGATATCTCTTTCGGGTTACGTCCCAACATTGATTTAGCCTCATGGCCCACCGCCTGAATGGTTTTTTTGGCATTGGGGCCGCCTTCGATGCGGATAGCAACAACCGAGGGTTCATCGAGCACAACCCCTTTGCCACGCGCGTAAATCAACGTATTGGCCGTACCCAAATCGATGGCCAAGTCATTAGAGAAATAGGAACGCAAGAAGTTAAACATAGTGATCCTGATTAAAAGCCTTACCCTCATTGAAACCGAAACAGGGAAAGGCGAAAAAGAAGGCGCTTATAATACCTTAACTTGACACCTAACTTAACTTAACAACCCGGCTTAATTCTTCAATTTAAATCTCAACTATCGTCATTATGTCATTGAATAAAGAAGGTGTCGCCCGTATCGCGCAACTCGCCCGCATTGAACTTTCTGTGGCCGAATCCGCCACCACCCAAAATCAGCTCAACGATATTCTCGGCTTTATGGCACGCCTGCAAGCCGTGGATACCACGGATATCGAGCCGATGGCGCATGCCGTAGACGTCGTGCAGCGCCTGCGCCCTGATCTCGTCACTGAAACAGATCGTCGCGCCGATTTTCAGGCTATAGCACCCGAGGTTGAGGGCGGCCTTTATTTAGTCCCGAAAGTCATCGAATGATCAACGCCAGTCTGAAAGAATTATCTGCCGCACTGGCACAAAAGAAGATCTCTGCCGTCGAACTGGCCGCGCTGTTCCTCGACCGCATCGAGCACCTCAACCCGACGCTGAATGCCTTCATCACGACCGACCGCGAAAAGACGCTGGCGCAAGCACGCCGTTCGGATGATGCGCGAAAAGTCGGCGCTGGTGACACGGCGAGCAGCCCTTTGAGCGGCATCCCGCTCGCCATCTCTGCTGGCGCGCAGGACGTGTTGGCCCGATTCTTCGCCGAAGGCTTCGAAGCCGCCGCCGTCACCGCCTTCGGCGCAATCGCTGGCAGCGGGCCACCTGAAACTCCCTACGAGGTCACTC
>JALRCC010000113.1 GCA_023257495.1 Rugosibacter sp.
GTACCTACGATCATTTCGTTGATGACTTTGTAGACTTGGCCCTCTTCGTCAATGATCTGACCCAAACGGTTGGCCATAGGATCGAACACGCCGTAGGCCACGAAAACCCCAAGGAAGGTACCTACAAGCGCACCACCAATCAGTCCACCCAGAACTGGTGGCGGCTGGTCAATCGCGCCCATGGTCTTAACCACACCAAGAACGCAGGCCACGATACCCAGCGCAGGCAACGCGCCCGCAATGGATGCCAAGGTTGCCTGGAATTTCATTTCATCATGGTGGTGGGTCTTGATGGCGTTTTTCATCACATCATCGACCGCATCCGCATCCAGATTACCCTGCGCGATAACGACCAGACGCAAGGTATCGCAAATCATATGCACGATGGAGTGATCAGCGGCGAGTTTAGGATATTCACCAAAAATCGCAGAAGAATCAGGGCCTTCAACGTGAGCTTCTAGGGCCACAGCGCCCTCTTTCTTCATCACGTTCAGAAGTTTTCCCACCAGTAGAATCAAATCCAGATAATCCTGTGGAGCCCACTTCGGACCTTTGATGCATCGGACCATACCGCCAAAGGCACCTTTAAAAATGCCCATGCTATTTCCGATCAGCTGAGCGCCAATTGCGGAACCCACAATAATGAAGCCCTCAACCGGTGCGGCCTTGATAATTGGCGCCATTTTGCCGCCCGCCATAATAAAGCCACCAAAAACGCAGCCAAAAACGACGGCAATTCCCACGAAAAATAACATCTGCCTCTCCTTGTGCTAGCCCTCAAACGCCATCGCCAAGCGGGCGCAGGGTATCGATTTGTTTATCGACACACGTACCGATAATTCAAGCCCGCAACGGACAGATTACCAAGTAATTATTGCAATTGTGAAACAAAGTGAAGAATTGCGCCACCCTTATCGCTGATCGGCGGCATTGCACGCAATAGAATTGCTATTTTAAAAATAAACACCAAACGCCCATGCACTGGCCAGTGATGATTTGCAGAATAAAATCAAGCACACCACCAATCACCATGGCCGGTACGCCAAGGTACAGCAAGATCAGCAACCAACCCATGCCCGTTAGGCGCGGACTGGGAATATCGTGCCCGAGTATGAGTTCGCGGGGAGTCGAATTGAAAAAACGCTTTATCATGCGCTGCCTTTTTTGATTCTTGATTTGATTTTTGATTATAGCCACGCCATAAACAAACCAAACCATTGATGCACATACTCTGGAATCACATTGACCGACCTGCATGGGATAAAGCGCATGCTGAGGCAGGCGGCGCCCTGCAGCAAGACTGGGCCTATGGCACTAGCCTCACCGTACCCGGTGTCACCTGCCATCGGGCAGAAGTGATACTCGACGGTGAAACGGTGGCGTTGGCGCAGTTTATCTGCCGCCGCTATGGTTTTGTATTAAGTGTCGCGCTCTGCACCCGCGGCCCGCTGTGGCTAAAACCCTTAGCTGCTGATGTTCGCGCACGCATCTACCAACACATTAAGCGCAGCTTGCCGTTGCCGCGCCCGCGTCTAGCGTTGTTTTCACCCGAGATTACCGATCCCACAGATGCCAGCGTAGCGCGACTGATGCGTGTAATGACAGGTTACTCTACTTTGTTTATTGATCTGACTCGCTCTAGGGAACAATTACGCGCTGAACTCGATGCACGGTGGCGCAATCGTTTAGGCGCTGCAGAAAAATCGGGAATCACGATCGTCAACGACGACGTCGCACCCGAGTATGTGAAATGGCTGCTCACTGCCGAGCTGGCACAGCGGGCGGAAAAATCTTTTCATGGCTTACCGGTAGCCTTTGTCGAACGTTACATACAAGCAGGCACAACAACCAAACAAACAGCGTTGATACTGCATGCAGAGCATCAGCAAAAACGCATTGCCGCGATGCTGTTTTTATTGCACGGACGCGTCGCCACCTATCACATGGGCTGGGCTGATCAAACGGGACGTGAAACGAATGCACACAAACTCATACTGTGGCACGCCTTTGAAATTTTGCGTGCGCGTGGAATGACGACACTAGACATGGGTGGCGTCAACACGCATGACTTACCGGGTATATCTCGCTTCAAGCTAGGTATGGGTGGCACGGTGGTGACCTTTGCCGGCATGTTTGTGTAGACACTTAGTGTGAAATGCAAATGCCGTTTCACTTAACAACAAACGGCGCTTGGTAAATCCACACCGGCTTGCCTGCGACAGGTTCGACGTGTGCATAGGGCTGCAATTCCAGCGCCGGAAATTCCAGACTCACCAGCCAGCCTCCCGGCTTCAATTCAGCCGATGCTTTCGCGACAGCGCGCGGCATGGTCTCGGGTCGCTGAAACAAATACACCATGTCATAGGTGGACCAATCATCTTTCCACATATCGCCTTGCCGAATACTGGCCCAAGGGCATAGCAGACCGGTCAGTACGCGAAGTGGCCAACTCCACTCCGTACCCGCTAGACGGGCGTGCGGATAAGCTGAGCGCAGCGCGCGCAAACCATGTCCCAGACCGCAACCCGCATCCAGAATGCTGGCGCCTTCAGGCAGGTGCACCTGCTCAGCGAGATTGGATAAAGCCGTTGCGGGAGTAGGAAACAGCGGCGCATCGCTCCAGGCATTCATGGGATACACCAAAGCGATAATCACCAAGGGGATTAACCATGCCCAACCGGGGATAGACGCTCCACCTGACAGCAAGACAGACAAGGGAAATCCGGCGGCAATCGCCAACCGTCGCCACGGTGTACTTGCCAGCACACTGGATAACACGCCCATCAATGCGCACGCCGCTATCGCCCACCAGACATCCCAGTTCGATCGCTGCAAAAATGAAAAAAGCAGCCAACTAGCCGCCCAAACGAGCAGCGCAGGAATGGGCCAACGCAGCAGCAGATTTTTTTTAATTAACACCTGCGGGATTATAGTCGGGAGAGCTTAGAGATCCATCCTTCGAACTCGCACCAAGACAAGGTATGATTCGGCCAGTTCGCTCTGTCAAAGCCTATCTGGGAGATCCACATGAAAGTTAAACAAATTCTCACTGGCGTGGAATTAGTGATTGCCGACCTCGAAGTCGAA
>JALRCC010000163.1 GCA_023257495.1 Rugosibacter sp.
ATCAACAGCAGTGAGGGAATAGCGATAAAGACAACATCTCGCCAAGAGAGCAGTTTGAGTTTTTCAGGCATGGATAAGCGCATGAGTCGTCGATGATCGGTTGGGGCCGACTTGCCTGTGAAATGTGGCTATAACAAACCTGCCGAACCTGATCCTGCCTGCTGGCTAAAAAGGAATGTCATCCTCGAAATCATTGAAGTTGCTGCTCGTTTGTGTAGCAGGCGCTGGTTTGCCTGCGGCGGCAGGGGCAGCACCATAACTGCTCTCGCGCGCAGAAGGATAATCATTTGAACCGCTACCGGAGCTCATCCCTTGCCGGCTACCCAGCATCTGCATTGAATCGGCGACAATTTCGGTGGTGTAGTTGGTGTGGCCGTCTTTCTCCCACTTGCGGGTTTTCAGCGCGCCTTCGATATACACCTGTGAGCCTTTTTTCAGATATTGCCCCGCAATCTCGGCTAGCTTGCGGAAGAACACCACGCGATGCCATTCGGTGGCTTCCTTCTTTTCGCCCGTGCCTTTATCTTTCCAGCTATCGGTGGTGGCCAGCGTGATATTCACGACGGCGTCGCCATTGGGCATGTAACGCGTTTCAGGGTCTTTGCCCAGGTTGCCGACCAGAATGACTTTGTTTACGGATGCCATGACGAATCTCCTTGTTGGTGTTTTAAGTTAGCCTTGTTCGGCAAGTGGGGTTTTTGTGGTGGTTGTCAGGCGGGGCAAAACAGGCTGCATCGTGGCAGCAGCAGCCAGCCAAAGCACGTTCATTCCAGCGGCAAAAACAAAGACACTTTGCGCGCCAAAGTGCTTGGCAATCCAGCCACCCAGCGCGCCACCCAAAAATAGCCCTAAGGCTTGCGTTGTATTGTAGACGCCTAGTGCCGCACCTTTCGCCCGTGGTGGGGCCACACGAGAAATCAGTGAAGGCAGCATGGCTTCCAGCGTATTGAAGGCAACAAAAAAACTGAGCAAGCCACCGACCACAACGTAAAAATGATTGCCTTGCAAACCAAGTACCAAGAGTGTGAGCAGCAACAAAATGATGGCGGAAACAAAAACGGTACGAAGTTTTTGGTATTTTTCAGCGTAAATAATCGCTGGCACCATGAGTACAAACGAGATGAGTACTGCCGACAAATAAACCTTCCAATGCGCGGCTAGTGGTAAATCGCCGGTGGTGATCAATAACCCCGGCACCACGACGAACATCATCATCTGTGACATGTGCAGGATAAAAATGCCCAGATTAAGGCGCAGCAACTGGGTGTTGACCAACACGTCACGCAACGGCACACGCGGGCCGGGGTGCAACGGTGGCGGCTCAGGCACGATGTAGGCCACCACGGCAATGGCGGTCAGCGATAATCCACCGGTCATCCAGAAAATACCGCTCATGCCTATGGCAGCATAAAGCACAGGGGCAATCACCAGGGAAAAGGCAAAAACCAGGCCGATGGACGAACCGATCATCGCCATGACTTTGGTGCGATGCTGCTCGCGCGTCAAATCAGCCGCCAGAGCCGTAACCGCTGCGGAAATGGCACCCGCCCCTTGCACAACCCGGCCAAGGATAGTCCAGTAAATATCGCTTGCCAGCGCAGCAACCACCGAGCCGATCGCAAAAATCAACAACCCAATGACAATCACCCGTTTGCGTCCAAAAGCATCGGATGCCATGCCAAATGGAATCTGGAAAATTGCCTGAGTCAGCCCATAGGCACCCAGGGCAAGCCCTACCAGGGTCAGATTATCTCCCCCTGGCAGTGTGTGGGCATGGATGGCGAACACTGGCAGAATCAAAAACATGCCCAGCATACGCAAAGCAAAAATAGCGGCCAACGATACACTGGCGCGCTTTTCCTCGCGACTCATGGCGTCGGTTAGGTGGTCAGACATGTCTGGGGCAGATGAATGGATCAAGTCGCGTATATTAGTACATTCGCTGGTCGCCTTGCGCCCGTTTTCTTCACGCATGAAGCATACCGTTTTATGGATACCATCAAAATTCGCGGTGCGCGCACGCACAATCTCAAGAATATCAACCTCGATTTACCCCGCAACCGGCTGACGGTGATCACCGGCTTGTCTGGATCCGGCAAAAGCTCACTGGCGTTTGACACGCTTTACGCCGAAGGTCAGCGTCGCTATGTCGAGTCACTCTCGGCCTACGCACGGCAGTTTT